>JBEKCN010000414.1:0-4727 GCA_050014855.1 Streptosporangiaceae bacterium
TACCCGCAGGCCGCCCGGGTCTTCGAGGCCGCCTGGGACGCCTTCACCCCGTTCCTGGCCTTCAGCCCCGCCGTACGCAAGCTGCTCTACACCACCAACGCCATCGAAAGCCTGAACTACCGGCTCAGGAAAGTGACCAAGGCCCGCGGCCACTTCCCGGCCGACGACGCCGTGGTCAAGCTGCTGTGGCTGGCCATCATCAACATCGAGGACAAGCGCGCCCGCGAGCGCGCCGCCCGCCACCAGGCCACTGGCAAGCGATCGCACCAGCCCGCCCGCCTCGTCGAAGGGCAGCGTGTCATGGGCTGGCGCGAAGCCCTCAGCGAGCTCGACACAGCCTACCCCAGCCGCCTGCGTTAGGAGCACATAAATCAAATAATTCAAAAGCTTTTACACACCTGGGGTTACAGGCTCCCGCAGAACAACGGAGATGCCCGCGAACAGATCTACGGTCGTGAGGTCATGTTAGGTCCCGGGCAACCGGAGGGCTGATCACCTACCGATCGCATGTGCCGTGGAACTATTAGTAGTAGGTGGTGGGTGTGGTGGTGTAGCGGCGGCCGGCGGGGGTGGTCCAGCGCATGATGCCGGGTGCGAGCTGTTCCAGGTGCCATCCCTGGGCTTGTTTGGTGCGGTGGTGGTGACGGCACAGCGGGGCCAGGTTGCATTCACACGAGCGGCCGCGGTGGTCATAAGGGATGGTGTGGTCGAGGTCGCAGCGGGCGGCCGGGCGGCGGCAGCCGGGGGCCGAGCAGGTGGCGGTGCGGGCCCGGATCAGGTTCTGCAGCCGCTGTCCGGGCTGGTAGCGGAACTCCTCGGTGCGGTGGTCGCAGCCGTCGCGGGCCAGCGGGGTGATGGTGACGGTGAGATCGCCGGAGCCGGGCGGTCTGCCGGGCGGCCTGGGCCGTCCGGGTGGCCGGTGGCCGGGGCCGCCGTCGTGGGGGCCGCCGTCACCGGGGCCGCCGTCGTGGGGGCCGCTGGGAGTGGTGAAGAAGCGGCGGGCGAGGCGGGCGGGGATGGGGCCGTGGGCGATGGCGTGCCCGGTGTGGGTGATGGTCAGGCTCCAGCTGGTGCTGGGATGGGTGGCGGCGCGGGCGGTGATGTCGCGGGCCAGGGCCGGGCCGATGGGCCCGAACCCGCCGATGTCGCCGGGACCGCCGGGCAGCCCGAGCAGGGTGGCCAGGGGCACGGTCACGTTGATGCGGGCGGCCAGCCGCCCGCCAGACCCGGTCGGTCCGGTGGGGGCGGCGGGGGCCGCCCTCGGTCCGGCCTCAGCGGACGGTGCGGCGCTGGCAGACGGTGCGGGCGGTTCAGGATCAGCAGACGCCTGCGATGACGTGGCCTTTGCAGACGGTGCGGTGTCAGTGGATGGCTGGCTGTCAGTAGACGGCGGGGTGCCGGCGGACGGGCTAGACGGCCCGGCCCCGGTAGACGATGCGGACGACTCAGGATCAGCCGGCGCCCCCGACAGCGCGGCCTCTGTAGACGGCGCGGCGTCAGGGGACCCGGACGGCCCGGTGCTGGCCGGCGCCCCGGACGCCGCGGAGCCAGCGTGCGGGCCGGACGGCGGGGTGCTGGCCGGCGCCCCCGACGCCGCGGAGCCAGCGTCCGGGCCAGACTGCGGGGTGCTGGCCGGCGGGGAAGATTCGCTGGCCGCGCCCGGTTCCGCGGGCTGGGTAGGGTCGCGGCCCAGGAGGGCATCGAGGTAGGCGCGGGCGCGGAGCTCGTCCATGGTGCCGGGCAGCCCGGCGGCGCGCAGGTCCTGGGCCCGTTCGGTGAGGTGCTGGTCGGCTTCCAGCACGTCGGCGGGCGGCAGCCCGTAGCCGGCCAGGGCGGCGGTGCCGGCGTCTTCGCGCCACCGCCGGATCCGCGGATCTTTCTGCGCCTGCTCCCGGCGCCGCTGCGCCGCTTCGGGGTCGATCGCCAGGATCGTCCGGGCCAGCACCGCCCGCAGCTGCCCGGACGTCTGCTGCCCGGCCTTGGCCAGGATCAGGGCCTCCACCCGGCGGGCGCCGTCGGGGCTGAGGATGCGGGTGGCCTCGGCGATGATCCGGGCCCTGAGGTAATCGATGATCCCGGCGCGCAGCGCGTGCGCGGTGCCGGGCAGCCGGATGGCCAGATCCATCGCCAAATCCAGGCAGGTCCCGGCGGCCGGGCCAGTCAGCGTCAAGGCGAACGCGACCTCATCGGTGAGGAACTCACTGGGCTGATCCGGGAACTGGCCGGGATTGGCGGGAGCGGTGCGGTCGGCGGGACGACGGCGGGCCAGCTCCGCCACCACCGACAGCGTCCCCGCCGCAGTCCAGGACTCCAGCCGCCGCCAGGCGCGCAGCGCCCCGATCAGCTCATCATCATCCAGGTCCGCGATCCGGTCCGGGCGGCTGACGGTGTCAGTGAGACCGGCCAGCGCCGGGCCCGGCTCAAGTTCGTCCAGGTCATCCCCGGACCCGAACCCCGACCGCGACCGCAGCACCGGCCCCGGCCGCGGCTCGGGATCGGCGCCGATCTGGGGCCAGAAACCCGCGCCCAGCACCTCCGCGGAAATGGCCGCCGCCCGCGCCGCCTTAATGGCCTGCTCATCCAGCGGCTCACCCGGCGGATCCACCCACCCCGCCGCGTCCAAATCATCCTCATCAACCAGCTCGTCCCCCTCCCACCACGCACCCGCCTCCCCGCTGGGAACGGGGGGATCGCCCACCTCACCGGAAGGAGCGGCGGGATCACGGTGGCCCAGGCCAGGGCGGCCGGGCGCGGGCCGGGACCGGCCAAGGCGATGCGGAACGGGGGAAGACGGCTTACGGCTCTGATCCGGGGAGCCCGGCACCGGCTGGCCCGGGGCGGAATGAGCTGGCCCGGGCCGACCGGCGGCGGACGGAGATGGCTCCCGGCACCGCCGAGAGGACTTCGGCGCGGATGGGCTGGGAACGGGGCGGGACGGCGCGCCACCGGGCGGGGGGTCCTGCCCGGCTCCCGGGACCGATCCTGCTGCCATCTGCCACCACCAGATGTTCGGGTGAAGAATACTCAAATGTCTCGTTTCGAATATAGTATCGTATCCATGGATAGATATCTAGAGCATTGATAAAGATTCGCTTGTTCTTGACGGACAGAGGTCTAGCCCCGACCGGACTTGGACGCCGTTATTAACGGCAGCGTGCGCTAGGAGGGCCCTGAACAAAGGGTGATCTGGGGCGGGAAGAGCGCCGACAAGGCCGTCTGTGCGGCAGTAGCCAGGCCCTTGCGGGCCGGCTGAGTGGTCGCTCTTCCCGCTGATGCCAGCCTTGCAGGGTTGGGTGGCCGCAAGCAAGCGGGCCTGGGATCTGCTGGCCTGCTGGCCTGCTGGCCTGCTGGCCTGCTGGTCAGGCGAGCACCCATGCTCCGTTATCGCGGGTCAGGCCGCAGCCGATGAGGTTGCGCAGGTTAAGCGCGGCGGTGCGGTTCTTCAGCCAGGCGTTGTTGCGGGCGGTGCCGAGGTAGCGGAGCTTGAGCCGCCGCCCGCCGCGGCTGGCGACCTGGGAGATGACCCGTTCCACGTTGGGCCGGAACTTCTTGTAGTCCTCACGCAGCCCTGGCCGGGCAGCCCAGTCCTGGCGTGCGGCGCGCAGCAGCGCGTCGCGGGGGTGCAGGATCAGGGCACGGCCGGTCTTGTTCGCGGTGCACCGGGCGCGCAACGGGCAGCCGCGGCAGGCCGCGCCGAAGGTCACGCTACGGCGGGCGGTGATGCGCCGGGTAACGCCGGCCGGGCAGGTCACGGTCCCAGCGGCCTCGTCGGCGGTGAAGTCATCCAAGGTGAACCCGCCCTCGACGGCGGGCTTGAGCGGCCAGGGCTTGATGATCGCTATTTGCCCGGCCTCCTGCAGCGCGGCGAGCAGATCCCCGGTGCCATAGGCCGAGTCGCCGTAGACCTCGGCCGGCTCGTCCCCGGCTGCCAGCAGCCCCGCAGCAACGGCGGCGTCGCTGTTTTCTTCCCCGGCGGCCCGGGTCAGCTGCTCGCCGGTGATGATCCCAGTCTCCGGGCACGCCACGACATGCGCACGGTACCCGTCGCGGCGGTTCTCCGGGGACTTGCGGGTGTGCCGGGCCTCCGGGTCAACGGTGGAGATCACCCGGTCTGCGGCGACCTTACGGGCGATCCGCCACCGCCCATCGGTGCCGTCCGAGCCCTCCGCAGGCTCAACATCCTGCCCGGCGACCAGGGCCAGCAGGCCCAGCGCAGACGCGGCCTGCTCATCGAGTTCCTGGTCCTTCAGCGCCTCCGCCAGCGCGTTCGCGTCATTGACCAGGGCTGAGACCAGCGTGTCCTTGGCCAGCGGGTCATCCCAGTCGATCTGCGGCTTACCGGGCTGGCTGTAATCGTGGCCGGTGCACACCGCCGCGATCTGCTCCGCTGCCCCCGGCACCACCCGCCCTGCCGGCGGATCACGGCGATCAGCTGGGTGATGGTGTCCTGGGTGGCCACCGCATCAGCCAGGATCGTGGAGTCCACCGCCCGGCGCCGCCGCCCCTTCAGCACCCCCGTCTGCGTGATCACCTTCGCTACCGCATCGCTGATCCGGGGCGGGCGGGCCGACTTCGCCAGCCGCCGCCGCCAGTACACCAGCGTCGAGACCCTGCTGGCTTATTCGGTCAGGCGGTGAGGGTGAAGTCGAGTCGGGCGAGGTGGCTTGATCTTGTGCGGTCCAGGGGGTGGCCGGTCCAGTAGGCGTCCATCCGGATCATGTTGATCG
>JBEKCN010000415.1:0-4711 GCA_050014855.1 Streptosporangiaceae bacterium
CCCCGAGCTCGAAGGGCGGCTTGTCCTGCTCGATGGCGGTGAGCTCACCGTGCAGGCTGCGCAGCGTCTTGGTGTCGAACCCGGTCCCCACCTTGCCGGCGTAGACGAGCCGGCCCGCCGAGTCGTAGTAGCCGAGCAGCAGGGCCCCGAAGGCGATCCGCGATCGCTGTGGGTCGGTGAAGCCGCCGATGACGAGCTCCTGGTTCGTTTCGCACTTGAACTTCAGCCAGTCCCGGCTGCGGCCTGCCCGGTAAGGCGCATCGGCGCGCTTGGCGATCAGGCCTTCCCAGCCGTCGCGGCAGGCTTCGGCGTAGTAGGCCTCACCATCGGTATCCCGGTGCTCGGTGAACCGCAGCGGGTCCTGGAAATCGAGCACGTCGGCGAGCACGTCCTTCCGCTCACGCAGCGGCAGCTCCCGCACGTCGCGGTCGCCGGCGTAAAGGACGTCGAAGATGTAGTAGAAGACGGGCACCCGGCGCAGCAGCGCGGCGTCGGGGCGGGTGACGTGGATACGCGACTGCAGCAGCTCGAAGCTGGTCTCGGTCCCGTGGAAGGCGACGATCTCGCCGTCCACGATGAAGTCATCGTGACCCTGATCGCGTAGCGCCCCGGCGATCTCCGGGTAGTTGTGCGCGACCTCCTTCTGGTTGCGGGTCATCAGCCGGACGCGCGAGCCGGTGCGGAACGCGAGGCAGCGCTCGCCGTCCAGCTTGCGCTCGAACAGCCACCCGGAGTCGGAGAACCGGTCCTTGGTGAGGGTGGCCAGCTCCGGCTCCAGCCATTCCGGCTGCTGGCCCCGCTTCTCCGGCGCCGGCTGCCCAGTCTTCGCCATCACAGCCCGCCTTTCCCGCCCGGCCCGGAACCGGGTGACTGGCCCCAGCCTAAGGCTGGGGACCCGGCGGTCCGCTAAGGCTGGGGACCCGGCGGTCCGCTAAGGCCGGGTGTCCACTTCACCGTCGGGCTTGCCCGGCACCGCATTGCTGACCAGGCGCACCGGGCCGGGCGGGCTCGCGTCGTTCTCCTCGTCCCTGGCGTCCTTGTCGGCCTGGCTCTCGCCCACGGTGCCCTCGGTCGTAACGTACCCGCCGTGCACCCCCTCGACCGTGGCCACCTGCACCGCGGGCGCATCAGGCACGTCGCCCTGCGGGTCGGGGCCGCTCGGCATCATGTCCCGCACGGCCTGGCCCGGGCCGGTGTCACCGGGGGCGTACTCGGACGGCTGGGCGGGCTGAGTACCGGGCGACGACTGCTCGGGCGGCCCGCCCGGCCCGCCCGCCGCGTGCTTCTCGGCGTGCTGCTCGTTGCGGACGACGGCGGACTGGCCGCGGTCGTCGTCGTGGCTGGCCGGCAGCGGTTCGTCCTGCCGCTGGTTCACCCACGTGCCCATTTCTTCCGGTTCCGGTTCCTCGTTGTTGGCCATACCCACGCCCTACCCGGCACGTGCCCGCACTCACCTCACCGGTCCCCTGGATCGGCGCGGCCCGCGCAGCCGGCCGTGGCGGCCTTTCCGTAAACGCGCGGAAAAGCCGGGAAGGCCGCCACGATCGGGGATGTGGACCGCCGCGACACCGGGTCACGATGAGGTCACGTTTGGGGCCGCAGGACAGGGTATGACGACCGCACCGGGCTGGGCACGCCAGCCTTTCGCCGGCGGCGGTGCGGGCACGTCCCACGGTCCGCCGGCCAATCTGTGCGCGCGGATGTTTATTCCTCCCTGAGCGGGCACGACGAGGCCTACCAGGCTGACCAGCACTTTCCCAGGATGTGGAGACCTTATGGCGATGGCTCTTGCCGCACAGACGCCGACCGCGCAACGCGAGGAACTCAGTAATCTCGACGATCGCGACTTGCTCCGGCTGGTGCGCACGCTCCCGCGTGACGACGACCTGCGCGCAAGTGCCTGTGAGACGCTGATCGGCCGCTACCAGAAGCTGGTGCGATCCTGCGTGCGGCAGTACCGGGGCAGCCCCGAATCGGTCGAAGAGCTCATGCAGGTGGGATACGTGGGCCTGCTCAAGGCCATCAACAACTTCAATCCCGACATCGGCTTCAGCCTGTCCGCCTACGCCCAGCCCTGCGTCAGCGGCGAGATCAAGCGGCACTTCAGGGACAAGCGGTGGCAGGTTCACGTGCGCCGGTCCGCGCAAGAACTCCTCCTGGAGGTGCGGAAGGCCACCGAGGAACTCACGCACAAGCTCGGCCGCGCCCCGGCGGACCCGGAACTGGCCGCTCACCTCGGGGTCACCGACAACGACCTGCAGGAGGCCCGGCGCGCGGACATGGTGTTCCACACCTATTCCCTGGATGCGCCGGTCTTCGATAACGAGGATCCCGTTCAGCTGGCTGACCTGCTCGGCGAAGACGACCACAATGTGGAGCAGGCGCTCGACATGGAAGCGGTCAGCGCGCACTGGAAAGAACTGCCGATCCGTGAGCAGCGCATTCTGACGATGCGGTTCTACGGCAACCTGACCCAGGCCGAAATCGGCGAGCGGCTGGGCATCTCCCAGATGCACGTGTCGCGGCTGCTGGCGCGGGCACTCGGCTACCTGCGGGAACGGCTCCTGGGCCGGGACGAAACCGGGGACGAAGACATCGCTGACATGGGCTGAGACGTGATCAACCGCGGGGCCCGGAAACAAAATGGCGGCACCGCGACCAGGATCGCGCGCGATCCCGGCAAGTCTGCCCGGCAATTCGGTACTCTTCCGGCAACTTGGGTACACCTAGCGGCGGCCCACCATGAAAGCGCGGTGCGGCCAGCGCATTATCCAGGAAGGGAAACCCATGAAGAGCGGCATATGCCTGTTCTGGATCGCCATCGGGGCTATTTTCACTTTTGCCGTGACCGCAAATACATCCGTGTTCAACCTGCACGTGGCGGGCTTCGTGGTCATGGTCATCGGCATCATCGGCCTGGTGACCCCCCGGCGCGCTTACGAGTCGCTGGGACGGCGCGTCGTCGTGCGCCGCACCCGGCGCGGCGGGACCACCCGGGTGGAGGAGAAGTCGTATCCGCCCTACGTGCTGCGGAACCCGGGAACGGCCAACGCCCAGGCCGACATCCCGGATCGGCCGAGCCTGGAGCCGGACCCCGAGGTGGCCCGCTGGCAGGAGCCGGCCCGGACCCCGGAGGAGGAGATGGCGACCCAGCGGGCCAGCATCGATGGCGCGGACCGCTACGACGACCTCCCCCCGGAGCCGAGGCAGCCGGTGCCCGGCGACACCGAGGTGATCGAGGACGTCTACGAGGAGCCGCCCGCGTAGGCCAGGCACCACCGCCGGCCAGCCCAGGGCAGGCACGGCGGAGCTCAGCGCGTCACGGGCCGGGCACCAGGATCTTCCCTGGCGCCCGGCCCATCTGGCTGCTCAGCTCGTTGGCTGCCCAGCTCTTTGGCTGCCCAGCTCTGTGGTTCCCCAGCTCTTTGGCCGCCCACTCGTTGGCTGCTCAGCTCTCCCCGGCCGGCTCGGTGACCCGCAGCGCCAGCACGGTCAGGTCGTCGCGCATCTCCCCGGCCGAGAACGCCTCCGCGCGGGCCTGCACCCCGGCGACGACCTCGGCGGCGGACCGGCCGGCCAGCTTGACCAGCTCATCCGGCAGCCGCTCCTCGAAGTACTCCAGGTCAGGGCTGCGGGTCTCGGTCAGCCCGTCGGTGTAGAAGAACAGCAGGTCACCCTGGCCCAGGTCGACCTCGTCCAGGCCAGGCTGGGCGGCGGGGAACAGGCCGAGCGGCAGGCCCCCGCCGCCCAGCAACTCGACCCGGCCGTCGGCCCGTATGACGGCCGGGCCCGGGTGACCAGCCGTCCCCAGCGAAACATGCAGCGTGCTGCCGTGCCAGGCCATGTGCGCGGTCTTGGCGGTGACGAACCGGCCGCCGGACTGCTCGGCGAGCAGAACGTCGTTGGCCTGGGTCAGCACCTTGACCGGGTCCGGTTCCCAGTGCGCGATGACCCGGATGGCGTAGCGGGCGGCGGCGGTGAGGGCGGCGGCCTCCTCGCCCTTGCCGGTGACGTCCCCAATGGCCAGGCCCCAGCCGCCCGGAATGCGGTAGACGTCGTAGAAGTCGCCGCCGACGTCCAGCCCCTCGGTGGCGCCCATGTAGGCGGCGGCCAGCTCGATCCCGGGCACGTCGGGCAGCACCCGGGGCAGCAGGCTGGCCTGCAGGGCCTCGGCCACCTCCGAACGCCGCCGGAACAGCCGGTCCACCCGGAGCGCCACCGCCAGCTGGGTCCCCAGCTCTTCGGCCAGGGCCAGGTCCGCGATCTGGAACGGTCCCTCGCCCGCGCGCCGGCACAGCGTGATGACGCCGTAGCCGCGTTCGGAATCCGCGATCGGCACGCTCAGCACGGAGGTCGCGCCCAGCTTGACTAGCAACGGCACGCCGTCGGGGGCGGTGCCCAGCATCCCGGTGTCTTCGGAGCGGGCCTGCAGCAGCGACTTACCGCTCTCGTGCACCTGCCACGGCAGCGACTCCGGCTCGGGATCGGCGTCGCGGGCGGCCCGCGCGATCGATTCGTTCTCCTCACCGGACGGCCCGACCGCGAACTGGCGGCGCAGGCGGCGGCCGCGGAGCACGTCGACAATGACCCACGAGGCGAACTCCCGGGCCAGCAGCCGCGCGCAGCGCTGCAGGGTCAGCGACTCGCTGAACGTGCTGTTCTCCAGCAGCAGCCGGGTCACCGCGGTCAGCAGATCCATCCGGCGCGCCAT
>JBEKCN010000416.1:0-4702 GCA_050014855.1 Streptosporangiaceae bacterium
GCCAACCTGGGCCAGATCCAGGCCAGCCGAAAAGTGATCGCCGTGCCCAAACAGCACACCGGCGCGTAGCTCCTGGTCGGTGCCCAGGGTCTCATACGCTGCGCCCAGCGCCTCGATGACCGCCAGGTCGAAGGCGTTGCGCTGCGCCGGCCGGTTCACCCCGATCAGCAGCACATGCCCGTCGCGCTCGACAGTAACCGGATCAGTCACTTTCCCTCCCAGGCGGCCGGAGGCGGGGCGGTCGACTCGACTGTACGGGCTGCCAGCCGGCGCAGCGGGCACGGGTAGCGCCGCGCCGCGCCGCCCCGGTTGCAGGGAGAACAGCAAGCCCAACTGAGCCTCAAGGACAAAGACAAACAGGGATCCGCGTTCCCGCTCACGCCGCGCGATCGGCATTCGATCCTGGCGCCGCGCGCATCGCCGCCGATCTGCGCGGGAATCGGCTCCATGCGATCAAGGCATTGCTCGCGCGGATCTGGGCCGGCGTGCAGCTCCAGCTGGAGGGGATACGAGACGGGCATGGACACGGTGGCTCCCTGGTTCGGGCCGCTTCGGGAACGGAACGGCGGATCTCGGCGCGGGCGTTGATGCCCTGCAGCATCCGGCGTTCCATAGCGAGCCCGGCAGGCCCGGACGCTGCTGTCGCCATGCTCGGCGGTCCGGACAGCTCCTGCCGCCCCGCCAGCAGCACCAGCTCGAATCCCTGGTATCCGAAGCCACCGGCCAGCCCATCGCCAGCACCACCCTCGCCGACCCGACCGGCTACGGCCTCGGCGTCACGCAGGAGACCAGCAGCCTGGCCGGAACGGTCTGGTATTACGAGGGCGAGACCTACGGCTACCGGGTCCTGCACCTGTACTTCCCCCACTCCGGCATCATCATCGCCGTCGCGGTCAACAGCGCGACCGGCAACGACGACATAGCCGACCTGGCCGGATCGGTCTACCAGACCCTGCAGAACGCCGGCGCAGTACACACCGGCTGACTACGGCGCCGCAGCTGCGGGGATACCGGCCAGGCGACGCAACCCGGCCGGTATCCGCCGACCTTATCCACCCAGGGCCTGCCAACTGCTGGCCCAGCTCGATGACTGCCACCGGAAAAGGACGTCGTGATGGCAGTGGACTGGCATGACACCTTGATGGGATCCGTGCTGGTGATTTCTGCCGGACTGACGTTCGCATACACCAGAGCCACTTCAAGGATTCTGCTCATCCTGACACTTACCGGTGCTGCCGCCACGTTCGTCATCGGCGTGCTGCTGTTCTTCACCTTGCCTGAGCCGCCGCATCGAGCACCGTCCGCCAAGCGAAGCGGCTTGTAGTGGACGTCGAGGTGGCCGGCGGCGCGGTTCGCGGTGATGGCCACGCTGTCCCCGGCCAGCAGCGCGTGGTCGTCGACGACAGGGAGGTCGGCCGTGGTGAAGCTGACCTGCTGGCTGAGCAGTGCCGGGCTGGCCTCGGGCCGGTCGAGGTCATGAGCGTCGCGGGCGCTCAGGGCCGCGGGGGGGATGGTCTCGCTGGTCCGGCCGATCGCGCTGCCATGCCATCCTGACCTGCCCGGCCAAGGGTTCGCCCCGGCGTCCCGGCCCCCGCACGGGACGCCGGCCTCCTAAGGAGGACCGGGAGAGATTCCCGGCGGCGTCTTCGGTCACGGCCCCGTCTTGCTCCGCGACCAGCTCATCTGTTGGCAGCTCATCTGGCCTGAGGCCCGGCCCCCTCAGCCGGGCCTCCTCCGAGCACTGCTGCACCGTGACGGTGACCGTGACCGTGCGACAGCCGGACGTGGGCAGCGCGGGCAGCGTGGCCAGCGCCGACCGGAAGATGGCCTGCCGTGGGTCGTCGCCCCTGCCGCAGCAGCTGGCACCAATGGCCAGCAGCCGCCACCCGGATGCGTTGTCCAGATCATTTTGCCCAGCCCCTGTCATCTCGCGGGAAAGCTGCAGCAGCATTATTCTGGGCCGGTTTACCAGCATATTCTTTATATTAGTACGGCGTCCGGAAAATAAATGCCAAACACGATTAGAGCCCGGCGGCGGCCCGGAGCGCGGGCAGATCACTGACGAGCAGGCCGCGGTAGCGGGTCTTCACCATGCCTGGCTCCCGGAGCTGCCCGGTACCGGATACCCGGCACCAGCGAGACCAGTTCTGCACCGGTGCGCTCATCCAGCCGTGCCATCATCGTGCCGTCCGGCCACCATCGCCGGTGACCGCCGGCCGCTACCGTCTCCTCGGACATAATGCCTCCCGAGAACCCACCGAGATTCAATTATGCCGAGCCGGTCTCCATAACGACTGCAGGAGAACTGGAGACGATCTTTCGCGCCTATAGAGGGAATACAGGATATCTGCAGAAACAAGAAAAAATCGCAGCGGAACGAATGTAGAAGCCCGATCGCAAACTGGGTCCCGGGCGGGCACCGCATGCCGGGGCTTCCGGGTACCAGTGCCGGCGAGGCCGGCCCGGACGCTGGCCCGCGCGTACCTGGACGGCCCCCGGGCCGGCTCGTCGTGACGGCCGCTGGGGCACCCCAGAGGTCTGGTAGGCTCTCGTCATCCCGGGCCGTTGGCGCAGCGGGAGCGCGTCTCCCTGACACGGAGAAGGTCAGAGGTTCAAATCCTCTACGGCCCACCCAATATATGCAGGACGGTGCTCGCCAGGGGCGGACGGGACCCGGGCTCTGGCGGATGTCCAGCCCCCCAGGGCCTATCCACTCGCAGGGAGCCGACGTAGGCTCGCCGGTGGAGAGCTAGCCATCAGATCCTGCGCCGGGCCAGCGCACGTGCGCAGGTTGCCGCGTCGCGCGTGACCTGGCGGCACGGCGAGCCACGGCCGGTTAGGACAAAGGTGTCTCATCGATGCATTTCTTGACAGGCGGGCCCGCCGACGGGCTGATACCGGAACGGCCGAGCGTACGGCCGGCGCACGATCTCCCGCCCGGGCGGGCAGGAGACTCAGCGGAGGCGATCCTGCGCCTGGCGCAGGATCGGGACCGCATCGCCAAGGACATCGAAGGCATGAACGACAGCGTGGTGCACCGGCTGTTCTCCGCCGGGCTCTGTCTCCAGACGGCACTGGGGCTGATGGGCGACCATCCCGGGACCGCGAAGGTTCAGGAAGCCGTCGGCGAGCTGGATCTGGCGATCCGGGACTTCAGGAACGTGCTGTTCGATCACCGTCACCCTGATCCGCCCCCCGGCGGGCGGCCGGACTAGGGCATTTCTGGCGCTAACCGGCCGCCGCAGCCCAGATTCGCGAGCCAGGTCCCAGCGGCCGCCGTGGATCTGGGGGCCACTCTGGTGAATGATCTTCCGCTGCGTCGCTCAGTTCTGGACGGCACTGCAGCCGGGCACCGAACATTGCGGATCACGCTGAACTGGGCACGGCATCTCACGGCGGCAGAGAGGTGGGCAGATGGCCTGCACCGTGCATGTGGCCTGGGATGAGCGGCTGACTGACTATCACTTCGGGCCGGGTCATCCGCTGGCACCGGTGCGCGTGGAGCTGACGATGCGGCTCGCGCACGAGTTCGGACTGTGGGATCAGCCGGGGGTGACCGTGGCCGCCCCGGCCCCAGCGACTGACGCGGACCTGAAGCTTGTGCATGAGGCGCGGTACGTTACGGCCGTCGAGGCGGTCAGTCGCTGGGCCGACGACCTTGGTGCCCGCGGTCTGGACCCGGCCCAGTTCCACTACGCGCGGGGGTTCGGGCTGGGCACCGGGGACAACCCGGTCTTCCCCGGCATGCAGCAAGCGTCGGCACTGGTGGCCGGGGCCACCCTGGCCGCAGCCCGTGCTGTCTGGTCGGGCGCGGCCGAGCACGGGGCCAGCATCGCGGGCGGCATGCATCACGCGATGGCCGCCCGCGCGAGCGGGTTCGGGGTCTACAACGACGTGGCGATCGCGATCGCCTGGCTGCTTCGGCAGGGTGCCGGGCGCATCGCCTACGTGGACATCGACGCGCACCACGGCGACGGGGTGCAGGCCGCGTTCTACGCCGACCCGCGGGTGCTGACGATCAGCCTGCACCAGCACCCGGCGACGCTGTTCCCGTTCACCGGCCTGCCCGCCGAGACCGGGGGGCCCGGCGCCGAAGGGTCAGCAGTCAACGTCGCGGTGCCCGCCAGGACCGGCGACGCCAGCTGGCTGCGCGCCTTCCACGCGATCGTCCCGCCGCTGCTGCGGCAGTTCCGGCCGCAGCTGCTCGTCAGCCAGCACGGGGCCGACACGCACCGGCTCGATCCCCTGGCCGACCTGGAACTGAGCATCGACGCGCAGCGCGCCGCCCATGCCGCGATCCACGCGCTCGCCCACGACCTGGCCGGCGGACGCTGGCTGGTTACCGGCGGTGGGGGATATGAGCTGGTCCACGTCGTGCCGCGGACCTGGACGCACCTGCTCGCCGAGGCCGCAGGCCGGCCGATCGATCCAAGGGCACAGACGCCCGCCCCGTGGCGGGACTACGTTGAGCGGCGAACCGGCCTGCGCGCACCCGAGCGCATGACAGACGGGGCACCTGCGGTGTTCGAGCCGTTCGAATCCGGCTATGACCCAGGCCGGTCGATCGACCAGGCGATCATGGCCACCCGCAACGCAATCTTCCCCCTGCACGGGCTGACGTCGCTATGAGGGCGATGCTCTTGCCTGCAGCATCCCGTTGCCTCTGACGTGGTCGGCGGGCCAGTGGGTGTTGATGACCAGC
>JBEKCN010000417.1:0-4702 GCA_050014855.1 Streptosporangiaceae bacterium
GCACACCGGCTGGTAAGACGACGGCAGCCAGGACGACGGAATCAGCGCCATGACGGCGGACGATATGGCGTCCGGGCCCGGGCTGCGGCCCGACCGGGTGTACCTCGGCTGGCAGTATGCGCTCATTCACCCGCATCCTGGCCCGTCGCCACGGCGGCCCACCCCGCCTGCCCGGGAGCAACTCAATCCCGGCTGGGTGGCGGCCTTGCGGCGAGAGCAGCACCGGCTGGACCGCCCGCTCAAGTTGTCGTTCGGCGGCGCGCTCGTCCTCACGGCCGGGCTGGTGAGCCTCGGTGTGCTGGGGCTGCTCAATCCGTCGCTGTGCGGGCTGGGGACGCTGCTGAGCCTGGCCGGTGCCGTGCTCGCCGGGCGACAGATCAGGCACAGCGAACGGGCGGTACAGGCCCGCGTGGCCACCGAAGAACGCCGGGTCGCGACCATCCGGTCCCTGCAGGAGGCGAGGCTGTTCGAATGGCAGGCGCAGCACGCCGACCAGACCCGGGACTGGCAGCTGCGCCGGGACGCCTACGAACGGCAGAAGCACTGGTACGCGGTGTCGCTGGCCACGGATGTCGACCGCATCGATGTGGCGGGCGGCACGCTGGCCGGCTGGTCGGCCGTGCTCACCATGATCGGCATGCCGCGACTGCAGTCCGGCGGCGAGCTCACGGTGGTCGACCTCACCGATGGGGCTGTCGCGCAGGACCTGCTGGCCGTCGCCCGCTGGGCCGGGATCACCCCGGCGGTCTGGGTGCTGCCCGATGACCTGCCCCGGATGGACCTGAGCGCCGGGCTCGGCCCGGCCGAGCTCGCGGACCTGCTGGCCCTGGCGGCCGGGGCGAGAGCCGGGGACGGGGGCGAGCAGGCGTCCGCCGGGGACCTGTCCCGGGACAACGCCATCCTGGAGCGTGTCATCGGCCTTCTCGGCCAGGACGCCACGGTGGCCCAGATCAATGCCGCGCTGCGGGTCCTGGGCCACATCGGGGACCCGTATGAGGACGCCCGCCTGGGCCTGCTCACCAACGCGCAGATTGACCAGTTCGCCGCGATGTATGGCCGCGCCGCCGGGCCGCTGGTGGTCGAGCGCGCCTGGGCGATGGAGTCACAGCTGCGCAAGCTGGACAGCACCGGGCGTGACCCCGGGCCTGGGCCCCGATCCCGGCTGCGCGTGGTGGCGATGGGCCAGGGCGCTGGTGTGGCCGGCCAGGCTGTCCTCGGCACCTACGTCGCGGCGGGGCTCACGCCGGTCATCCGCCGGGCCACGGGCGGCGTTCCCTGGCAGCACACCCTTTTCCTGCTCGGAGCAGAGAGGCTGCGCGGGGACGTGCTGGACCGGCTGACCGATGCGTGCACGGTGTCGCGCACCGGCCTCGTGCTGGCCTACCGGTCGATTCCCGCCTCGGTCAGGGAACGGCTGGGGCGCGGGAACGCCGCGGTGGCGTTTATGCGCCTCGGGAACGCAGCCGACGCCCGGGCCGCGAGCGAACAGATCGGCACCGAGCACCGCTTCGTGCTGTCGCAGCTCACCGCCACGGTCGGCACGTCCGTCACGGACAGCACCGGCGACTCTTACACCAGTACGGTGGGGACCGCGGATTCGCTGGCCGAGACCAGCTCCGTGACGGACACGTCCGGCCGCAGCCGCGGGCGGGGAGCCAGCCGGGAGAGCGGCTTCCTGCCGCTGGGCCACCACACCCGGTCGCGGAGCAGCGACTCGAGCCAGTCAACGGGCTACACCGACTCAGCGGCGGTCACCAGCGGCGTCAGCGAAAGCACGGCCTGGGGCATCAGCACGTCACGGGCGGCCGGTGACAGCGAATCGCAGGCCCGTACCGTGCAGAGGTCGCGCGAGTTCCTGGTCGAGCAGCAGGAGCTGCAGCAGCTCCCACCCAGCGCGATGATCGTCACGTATTCGGCCGCCGACGGCCGCCACGTCGTGCTGGTCGACGCGAACCCGGGCATCATGGGCCTGCCGTCCGCCACGCTGGCCCCGGTCGAGGAGGCGCGCCGTGCCCCGGATGATGGCGCCACGCGCACTCTGGCCGGGCCGGCCACCTCCCCGCCGGACCAGGAAACCTCGCGCGCCACCGACGTCCCGTCCCTTAGCTGGCGGGGCGGAGAAGGGCAGCCGCCGCCCAACCTCGGCCCACCACCGGAGCGCCTGGACTGGCGCCGCCGCCCGGATGAGTGACCCGGGCCCGGCGGCCGCGGATCGGTGAGGTTGCCCGATGCGGTAGCGCACAGGCCGCCCGGCCGGCTAAGCACAAATTGTGATGAGCCAATCACCGATAGCTATTCCAGTGCCGGCGCTCGGCCGCGGTGCCGTGCTGGCCGACGGCGCACCCACGTCGCCCGCCGTCCGGGACGTCCTCGGCCAGCTCACGTCCCAGGGCCTGGCGTGGCTGGTCGTCGACCCGGCCGGAGCCGGTTACGAGACGGTCGTGGCCGGACCCGACCAGCCACCGGTCATGGTCATCAATCCCTGTGATCCGGACGCGGTGCCGCTCACTGTCAGCCCGCTCGCCCCCGAGCCCGGATATCCGCTGCAGGCGCACCTGGCCATGCTGCGCGGGCTGCTGGACGTCTCCTTCGCTGCCGACGAGCTGTTTTCGCTCGCCCTGGCGGCGGCGCTGCCGCGGGTGTACCAGGCCGCCGGCTGGGACCTGGTCACCGGCCACCGGACCGGCCACGACCGCGATCCGGCCCCGGCGCGGGCCGTGCCCGGTCTGGCTCAGCTGCACGCGGCGGTGATCGACGTGATCGGGCAGGCGGGTTACGGCCGCGATACCCGGGCCCGCCTGCGCAGCCTGGCTGATGCCCGGTTCGGCCCGCTGCTGGCCGGCTCGGCCGGGCGTTTCCTCGACGGCGGCCATCCCGCCGATATCGGTGAGCTGCTCCACCGCAACGTCGTGCTTACCGTGCATGACATCGGTGCCGCGGCGGACCGGGCCCTCGTCACCGGCGCCCTCGTGCTGAGGCTCGCCCAGCACCTGCGGCTGCGGTCACGTCTGCGGGACGGGATGCCGCAGGGTCGGGTACCTCCCGCGCGGCCACGCGAGCCGCGGCGGGCCATCGAGCACGTCATCGTGATCGGGGAGGCCCGCTCCATCCTGCGCGACCGCGGCCAGGACCGGGCGCCCACGCGTGCGGCCGAAGGGTTCGCGGCGCTGCTGGGGGAGTTCGCGGCGTACGGGGAGGGTGTCGTGCTGGCTGAGCAGCGGCCCGCCGTGCTGGTGCAGGACGCGGTGCGGAACGCGGCACCGATCGGGCCCCGAGCCCGGGGCGCTGGCTGCGGGACGGTAGGGCCGCTGCCGCCGGGCCCGGCCGGCGCGGCGGTGGTGCCCGGCGAAGGCGGCGGTGTGGCGGTGGTGCCTGGTCCGGCCGGCGCGGCGGTGGTGCCCGGTTCGGCCCGCGCGGCGGTGGTGCCCGCTGAAGGCGGCGGTGTGGCGGTGGTGCCTGGTCCGGCCGGCGCGGCGGTGGTACCCGCCGAAGACGGCGGCCCGGCGGACGGGAGACCGGCCGCCGTTCCGGCCGCGATCGTGACTCCCGCCGGCCGTGATCCGGCTGCCCGCGCTGCCTCCAGCGATCTCGGGCCCTTGCTGCGGGGCCGCCGCTCCGCGGCGTGTGGGCGGCCGTGCCGCGAAGCCCGGGCGTGCCGCCTGTCCGAGCTGCGCGAGGCAGAGCTTCTGGCCACCTCGGCAGACCATGCCTGGCTACGGGTCTGGCTCGAGACCTTCGCGCTCGCTTTCCTGACCGACAATCCGTTGCCGGTGGTTCCCGCGCCGCTGCGCCGCCGCTGGGCGAGCCTGGCCGCCCGGCCGCGGGAATGCCTGCTGGCCCGGGTCATCGATCTGCGGGTCGGCGCGCGTACCGCGGCCCTGCGGAAGAGCTACGATCCGTCCCGGTTCACCGCTGTGGTGATGTCCGCCGCGGTGAACCGGCTGGACGGCAGCGGCCGGGTGCCGCGGCCGGGCTCCGGGCGGGCGGCGGCCCGGCCGGGGGCCGCCTGGGTGATCCCGCAGCTGCGCTGGCTGCATGAGATGGAACAGCTCTGCCCGCTCAGCGGCCTGGGGCTCGCTCCAGCCGAGCACGCTCCGCCGCTGGACTTCGATCTGCCCGGGCTGCGGGACTGGCCGGGTATCCGGGTCGGCCAGCGGGTGCATGCCCTGCGGCGGCACCCGCTGTCGATGGAGCTGGCGCCGAACCGGCTGCTCGCCTGGGCGGCGCTGGCCGGTACGGACGGTCCCGTGCCGTTCGCCGCTGACCTGGCCCAGATCATGCCGGGCATGGATCATGCTCAGGGCCTGCGCCATGCGGCGGCCCTGATGGAGGTGTCCGGCGGCGTCGGCGCGGGGCCAGGATGGCTCGAGACGGTCCTGTCCTGGCCGCGGCGGTTTGTGGTGTTTCGCGGGGATGAGTGCGTGCCCGGCGATGCTGCTGACGGCCCGCCCGCGTGACGATAGCATCGGCCAAGATGAACAAGCTTCCCTTGCGAGCCAGGCTGGCCACCAGCGTCGGCGGTGCCGCGAGCAAAGTCTCCCGGCTGGCCGGCCGCGGGGACGGCTCGGTGATCGGCGGTGTCATCGGGCTCCGGCTCGAGCCTGGGCTGCTGGCCATGCTCGCACAGGACCGGCAGGTTGTCCTGGTCACCGGCACGAACGGCAAGACCACCACCACGCGCCTGATCACTGCCGCGCTCGCG
>JBEKCN010000418.1:0-4698 GCA_050014855.1 Streptosporangiaceae bacterium
GACCTGCTGGCCCCGCTGGCCGCCCGCACCGACACCTTCTGGATCGGCAACAGCGGCAACCCGGCCACCAAGTACATCGTCTTCGACGGCACCGACAGCGGGTACTCGCCCGAGCCGGCCAACGTGCCCGCCTTTGTGGCCAGCCAGCATCCCGGGATCACCTACAACGTGATTTATGACACCGGCGGCATCTACGTCTTCCGCCGGAGCGGGCCGTAACCGAAGCTAAGAGTGGCAGATACTGGCCAGTAAGCAAACAGGCAAGCGAGGAACGGCCCGGACCGGCCGCACGCAGCCGGCGGCTCCCGGCCCGACGAAAGGTACGCATACATGTCACAGGAGACACAGCCGATTGCCATCGTGACCGGGGCCGCCCGGGGGATCGGGGCCGGGGTCGCGATCCGACTGGCCGCCGACGGGATGGCCGTCGCCGTGCTGGACCTGGATGAGGGCAACTGCGCCGAGACGGTCAAGGAGATCCAGGGGGCCGGCGGCACGGCGCTGGCCGTGGGCGCCGACGTGAGCCAGACCGACCAGGTCGAGGCGGCCGTGGGCCGGGTAGCCGGTGAGCTGGGCGCGCCGTCGGTGCTGGTCAACAACGCTGGCCTGCTGCGCGACAACCTGCTGTTCAAGATGTCCGACAGCGACTGGGACACCGTGCTGGACGTCCACCTCAAGGGCAGCTTCCTGATGACCCGCGCGACCCAGAAGTACATGGTCGAGCAGCACTACGGCCGGATCGTCAACACCTCGTCCAGCTCGGCGCTCGGCAACCGCGGGCAGGCCAACTACTCGGCGGCCAAGGCCGGCCTGCAGGGCTTCACCAAGACGCTGGCCATTGAGCTGGGCCCGTTGGGCATCACGGCCAACGCCGTCGCCCCGGGCTTCATCGCCACCGACATGACGGCGGCGACCGCGGCGCGGGTGAAGGTGCCGTTCGACGACTTCATCAAGGCGGCCGCCGAGCGGAACCCGGTCCGCCGCGTGGGTTACCCCGCGGACGTCGCGCACACCGTGTCGTTCCTGGTCAGTGAGGGCGCCGGGTATGTGTCCGGCCAGGTCATCTACGTGGCCGGGGGCCCACTGTGCTGACTGGATCTCAGCTCACGGCGGCCGATATCCGGGACCGGGTACGGGAGTTCCTGGCCGCCGCCGACCCGGTTTCCACCCCCCGGCTGGACTTCCTGCGCGCCCGGTTCGATGCCGGGCTGGCCTGGGTGCACTACCCGCCGGGGCTCGGCGGGCTGGGCGCGCCGCGGGCCCTGCAGGCCGTCGCGGACAGTGAGTTCGCGGCGGCCGGCGCCCCCGACAACTCCCCGGCCAAGAACGTCATCGGTCTGGGCATGGCGGCCCCGACCATTCTGGCGTTCGGCAACGACGCCCAGCGGGGGCGCTGGCTGCGGCCGCTGTGGACGGGGGAGGACATCTGGTGCCAGCTGTTCAGCGAGCCCGGCGCCGGAAGTGACCTCGCCTCCCTAGCCACCCGCGCGGTCCGCGACCCGGGCGGCGACTGGATCGTCTCCGGCCAGAAGGTATGGACCTCGCTGGCGCACCAGGCGCACTGGGCCATCCTGGTCGCCCGGACCGACCCTGACGTACCGAAGCACCAGGGCCTGAGCTACTTCGCCTGCGACATGACCGCGCCCGGGGTCGACGTGCGGCCGCTGCGCCAGCTCACCGGCGAGGCCGAGTTCAACGAGGTTTTCCTCACCGACGTGCGCATCCCGGACACCAACCGGATCGGCGCGGTCGGCGAGGGCTGGAAGGTCGCGACCGGCACGCTGATGAACGAGCGGGTCGCGATCGGCGGGACCTCGATGCCGCGCGAGGGCGGGATGATCGGCGGCGCCGCCCGCGCGTGGCGGGAGCACCCGGAGCAGCGGACGCCGGGCCTGCACGACCGGATGCTGCGGCTGTGGGCCGAGGCGGAGATTGCCCGGCTGGGCGGGCTCCGGCTGCGCCAGCAGCTCGCGGCGGGCCAGCCCGGACCGGAAGGCTCCGCCGCCAAGATCGTCTTCGCCCGCCTCAACCAGGAGATCTCCGGGTTCGAGGTGGAACTGGCCGGAGCGGATGGGCTGCGCTACGACGACTACACGATGCGCCGTCCGGAGCACGGCGACTTCTACGGCCGCGGCCCCGGCTACCGCTACCTGCGGGCCAAGGGCAACTCGATCGAGGGCGGGACCTCGGAGATCCTGCGCAACATCGTCGCCGAACGCGTGCTCGGGCTGCCCCCGGAGCCGCGGGTGGACAAGGACGTCCCATGGAAGGATCTGCCGCGATGAGCATCTCCGCTTCCGCCGAGGCCTCGGGCCAAAGTGGCCCGCGGGCCCCCGATCTGCTCTATAGCGAAACTGAACAGGACCTGCGGGAGAGTCTGCGCGCCCTGCTGAAGTCCCGCTGCCGCCCGGAAGACGTGCTCGGGCGGATCGGGACCCTCGCTGGCTGCGGGTCCGGGGACGACGGCGAGCCCGGTAACCCGGAGCCCTACGACACCGGGCTGTGGCACCAGATCGCCGCGGACATGGGCTGCGCCGGGCTGCTCGTGCCGGAGAAGCAGGACGGCGCCGGGGCCTCCTTCCGCGAGGCGGCGACCGTCGCCGAGGAACTGGGCCAGGCCGCGGCCCCCGTGCCGTACATCGGCAGTGCCATCGTCGCGACGACCGCGTTGCTGTCCGCCGGTGACGACGCGGTTCTCCGCGAGCTGGCCCGGGGCGACGTCACGGCCGCACTCGCCGTCGGCTTCGAGGCCGTCCCCGGCGCCGCGTTCCCGCTCACCGCCCGGGTGTCCGGGCCGAAGCCCGCCGACGGCCGCGGTGGCGTCACCCGGCTGCGCGGCCGCATCCAGGGCGTGGCCGACGCGCTGGCCGCCGACGTGCTGATCGTCCCGGCCGACGCCGTCCCGCACGGCCTGTATGTGGTCGGCGCGGCCGACGAGGGCGTGCGGCGCACCCCGGTGCTCTCGCTGGACATGACCCGCCAGCTGTGCGATATCGAGCTCCACGACGCCCCGGCCCGTCCGCTGGCCTCCGGTGCGGAAGCCGACCGTGCCTTCCAGGCGGCGCTCACCGCCGGGGCGGCCGCGCTCGCCTCCGAGCAGCTCGGTGTGGCGGAAATGTGCCTGCAGATGACGGTCGCGTACGTCAAGGAACGGCGCCAGTTCGCCCGCCCGGTCGGCTCGTTCCAGGGGCTCAAGCACCGCCTCGCCGACCTGTGGGTCGCGCTGACCCAGGCCCGGGCTGCGGCCCGGTACGCCGCCGCCTGCCTGGCCGACCGGGACAGCGATGCGCCGCTAGCTGTCGCGCTGGCCAAGTCCTACTGCGGCGACCTGGCGGTCCGGTCGGCGGAGGAGTGCGTGCAGATGCACGGCGGGATCGGGTTCACCTGGGAGCACCCAGCCCACCTGTACCTCAAGCGGGCCAAGGCCGACTCGGTGGCCTTCGGCACGTCGGACGCGCACCGGACGTCCCTAGCCCGGCTGGCCGACCTGCCTGGCGCTTAGGGCCGATGACACCCACAAGATTCAGCCCGCGACGGGGGTGAGAGCGGGCCACTCGAAACCTGGACGGTGCTGGTCATAAGGCCCTACGATGACGGGCACGGCTGAGCGGCCAGCCGCGTACTGCTGGAGTGGGTTCGCAGGTTTGCGGCCGGCTCGCGCGCCGGCATCCATCCCTGGGGCCGCTGCCGCGAGCCCCGAAGGGCTGGGGTGGACGAACTAACGATTTCCGTGACGTCCGGCCCGGTGCACACCCTGGTCAGCCTGGCCGGAGAGTGTGACCTGCACACCGGCCGGCAGTTGCGGGACGCTCTGACGTCTGAGGTCTCCCGCGGCGTCCGGCGCCTGATCCTGGATCTGTCGGGGCTGACGTTCATGGACTCCACCGGCATGCAGGTCCTGCTGGGCGCCCGGACGGTGCTAAGCGTCCGCGGCGGCACCCTGGTCCTCGTCTCGCCGCAGCCCGTGGTGGCCCGCATCCTGGAACTGACCGGCGCCGACCAGCTCATTCCGGTATATGCCACCGTGAGCGAGGCCCAGACGGCCGATTGAGCCCAGCGCGCTGAGCCAGCCCGACGGCCGCGGCCGGATCGGCCGGCCTGCACCGCGACGAGGACGTAGGCCAGCAAGGACTGCGCCGCAGGCGGCACAGTAACAGACGCGCTCCGGCCCTGTCCTTCTGATAGGTGCCGAGTGCGGCAGTTCGTCACGCCGCAGGGGATTGGCCCGGACGGAGCGGGGAAGCTGCGCGGCCTCCTCTCCCCGCGGCGGGTCAGCGGCCGCCCTTGCTCCAGGCGGCGGTGTCCTTGAGGCAGCCGGCGTAACGGGCGGCGGCGCTCACCACCACCTGGTCCGACGGCAGGCCGGGGCAGTCCCCCTTGGTGGACCGGATGATGAGCATCAGCGAGCCCAGCATGCTGACCACGACGGCGCCGACCACCAGCTTGCGCCATACGGTCCAGCTGGAGATGGCCTCTGTGGCCGGTTTGTCGTCCCGGGGCGCCATCCGGGCGAAGGCGGCGAACATCGACTTCAGCCGGGGATCAGCCGTCTGGAGAACCTGTTCGATCTGGTCGAGCATCCGTTGCTGGCGGGGGGGCAGACCCATCTCTGTTCTCCAGTGCACCAATGCCGTGAGAGGTCCTGCTTTGACGTTAGCCGGCCAACCGCGCCGGCACTGGCCGGCCCGGGTGCAGGTG
>JBEKCN010000419.1:0-4689 GCA_050014855.1 Streptosporangiaceae bacterium
CGAACAGTTGATGGGCCGAGTGTCTTGCTCACCAAGATAAATTGCTGAAGCTTGAGCGGACTGCCTTCTGACGCTTACTCCTACTCGCAAGTGAACGCACAAAGGACTTGGTCAAGTCGGACCCTTCGGCCATGAGGACGCGGCCGACGCAGTGCCTTGATGAGCAGCGCACGGCGCAGCCGCTGCGGTGGGTGCACTTATACAAATCGGGCGTACAGCCTGTGGAAAGAATGCAGTAAATTATCAGGGCTGCGCGCCGAGTAGGCTCTTTACCGCGGTCAATACCCGCGGCGTCCTCCGGGCTTTCCGACTGGTGGGCCGTTGAAAGCGCGCACGAGAAGGATAGGACGTGTCTCGGCAATATTCTTGCCACCGGAAGCCCTGTGCCCGATAGTAACTGTGCAGCGCGAAATTGCGGGTCCAAACATCGATGCGGACCAGCTCAGCCTGATACCGATGACCAGCATGATCGCATGCCCAGTTAAGCAGAGCGGCGCCAATTCTCAGCCCGGCGAGCCCTCTCGCTACAACGAGGCGGCTGAGATAAACAGCAGAATCGTCAAGATCTCCTGGGCGATCCCACACCAGTGGATTCGCTGTAGGCTCAATTGTCACCGTGGCCACGGCGTATGTCTGCTTTTCATGCGTTACGGTGACAATCCAGGTTGTCCCCTGTGCCAAGGAAGCCTGGACGCGGTCGCTGCGCTTCCGGCCCTTCTGGTCCGCCCAGTCCTTGGACCATTGGTCGGTGTATTTTCTGGGTAGCCACAGCTTCGCCTCATCGATGAGCTCCAGCACGGCGGGCTGGTCTCGGCGAACCGCGCATCTGATGTTGAGGTCCAGCTGCCCTCTGCGGACGAGGCTGACGACTTCTTCTGGCATGTCGTCGGTAGCCGACTCAGGGCACTGAGGTTCAGCCTCCACTTGCGCTACGCAATTGCCTTTCACCGTGGCAGCAGCGGTGTCCCGCACGGGCTCTGTCGTCAAATTCGGCATCGCTGGATGGCTCCGGTGGTGGGTCCCGCGGCTGCAGGCTGCTTTGGCAACTGTTGTAGAAGCGGGGCATTGGTGATTAGCATCCGCAGTCGGGCCGACTAATAGAGGCGTTCTCATTGTGCCCGCTTCGCGGGCTCGAACTGCGGAGCGGGGACCTTACCGACGTCAATGATGAACTGCTGCCTGTCCACCGGAAATATGGTGACAGTTACACGCATCGGCTTTGCGTTTTGATCAAACGCTGTACGGAAGATGTCGAACACGGGGACTCGGCCGTCAGGCGGTAGCCGGAAAAAGCCGACTTCATCATTGTTTGGCGCGCGGACCGTGATCCAGTCGCGATAGCCGACCTGTTCGAGGTGCAGAGTCTTTTTCAGGTAATTGACCGTGCCCTCTTCGATGCCTTCGTTGTCGAGGAGGCGCTCCGCTCCCTGCAGCGCGAAGCTGCGAGGGTAGAAAGAGGTCTGCATCGACCATGGGGTCTCATCGCTGTCCAGTGCTGTCGGCTGGCTGGCGCGCTTGGACCGGATGAAACGCCGCTCGTGACGGCTCACCACGGGTGTGCCTTCTTGGACCCCGAGCCGGTACGCGATCTCGCCCAGAGCGGTCTGAAGTTCCACGGTGGGGATGTCGCTGCGAGGGTGACGCTCGTTGGCTTCGTTCAGGTATGCCGCCCCCTCGCCGCCACCTAGACCGGGCTCTTTGGCGGTCAGCGTGGTCACCATCGGGTCCGGCGGGTCCACCACGAACGTGCCCTGACCGGCGCGGGTTTTGACGAGGCCAAGGCTGATCAGGAACTTGATCGCGTCCCGGATCGTATTGCGGGATGCCTTGAACAGCTCGCCCAGCTTCTCCTCGGGCGGCAGCTGCGCGCCGGGCTCCAGCTGGCGAGTCTCGATCTGCATGCGGAGGCCGTCGGCGATCCGCCGGTACAGAGGGTCGGCCACGGCGCCTCCTTGGATCGGCCCTGGTCACTCGCGGGTATACCACGGGTGTTGCGCGGGCCGTTCGTCCTCCAGGGCGAGATGCACCCGGCTGATGGTACGGCTAGGACATTAAGAATAACCGGGATCATGCGGAAAACACATGGTTGAGGCCGATGTGATGTCAGAAGCTCCTGTTAAGGTTCTGGCCGATGTTTCCTGGCGGACGTCGCTTATGACTGCCTCCGGATTCGGGCACCCTAAGGCGATCGTGCGAAGAGATCTGGTGGCGGGGATCGAGATAGATCGCGCTAACACAAAGAACCCTCAGATGCCCTACCTGCCGAGATCAGTATTATTAGCCCGAAAATATGCCAAACCTTCCGTAGATAGATCAACCTGTCAGGGACCAGGCGCTCATGGGACCCGCATTGCGATCAAGGTTCCTAGCCACGCTGATTGGTAGAGCGTGCGGAGCTGATCGTTGCCGAATAGCCGCAGTCTGTTCCTGCTTCATCGGCTGCTGGAACGTTTAAACATGCGTGAGAAGAGTAGACCTGATCTGATGGCAGGCCCTGCGTGCGGAAACTCTGGTTCGGATAGCGCTGTACCTGTCCGACGGAACGAGTACCGACGGCCGACACAGGAGGCCATGATGGCCCGTGACATTGCAGTGGCGGCGTTGGTCGCCTTCTCGGCCGGTGTCATGTCCGGAGTGGTTGTTACTACAGCGTTGGCGATCAGGTCGAAGGGCCGGCGTAATTCTGTTGCCGGCTTGTCGCTGAACCTTCTCGAGCTAAAGCATGAGTCCAGCTAACCAGTTCCACGGTCACATAAGGATCTTCGGAATAGCTGGGGCAGGTTCGGAGTGGATTGGCCCTGGTCAATGCCCAGGGCATGGCCTGCCGAAGTAAGGCCACGTGACCTCGGGCAGCGGAGCAGTCCCGGGTCAGGTGCCACGATGGCGGCCGCCCGGGGAGCACTCCAGGGAACACGGAAGGGCCGGCGGAGCGGGTGCCGCCGGGGGGACGTGCAGAAGGCCAGTCATGGCCGGACTAGTAATAGCAATCTGCTTCGTGTTGTTCGCGGGCGGCTTCCTGCTGGGGCCACTGCTGGTCGTCTCGGTCGGGATCCGGGCCAAGGACAAGGCCGCGATGCGGCGACGGGACGGGTCGATCTTGCTGGACGAAGAGCCCGTGAGCCACCTGAGCCGCGGCGTGCGGCGGCTCACCGGGACGGGCCAGCGCAGCGTCCCGAGCCCTCAGGGCGACGACTTCCGGCGCGAAGACCGGTAAGTGAGTGGGAGCCGGCGGCGGCCATCGTCCGCCGCCGACCCTGACTGCGGGAGGCCATCATGGCCGGTGTAGTCCTGGTAGGAACTCTTATCTGCACCTTGTTCATGATCGGATTCGCGGTCGGTGTCCTCATCGTCGTCGGTGCTCTTGGCCCCTGGAGAGCCGCCAGAGGACCTGGCCCTGATGGGCACTGAACGCTCTGGTGATCCGCCGTCAAGGGGGTGGTTGGCCGCCCGACTCACGCTGAGCCGTGCAGCCTGCGGGAAGGCCCGATTCCACCCAGGTTTCGGATCATCTCAACTCGGAGATACTGTGTATAACGCCCGAACGCAGCGTGTATCGCTGTAACAATCCGATGGGAAAACCGTCGGCGGACGCAGGAGACCGTCATGGCCCGTGACATTGCCGTAGCGGCTGTGGTCGCTTTCTCGACGGGTGTCATGTCCGGGGTCGTCGTTACGACGCTGGTGGCGATCCGGTCCGAACGTCGGCGGGATTCCCTGGTTGGGCAGTCCCTGGATCTCCTGGAGCGCAAGGTCCGGCGTGTTATCGGGATCGGCCACCGCGGCTCAACCGCACGTCCGGACGGCTGGTAGTTCGGGTGACCGGCTTGCGTCAGCGGTTCATGGGGAGCTGAGATGCCGGGCCGGTACGTCTTACTTTGACGGCGGCTCGTACTGCGGAGCGGGGACCTGGCCGACGTCTATAATGAACTGATTTCTGTCGGCCGGGAAAATTGTCACCGTGACTCGCATCGGCTTCCCGCTTTGATCAAACGCGGTTCGAAAGATCTCAAAAACGGGGACCCGGCCATCAGGTGGCAGCCGGAAAAAGGCGATCTCGTTGGCGTCGGGTGCACGCAACGTGATCCAGTCACGGTAACCGATTTGCTTGATACCAAGGGTCTCTTCCAGGTATTTGACCGTGCCCTCTCTGATGTCTGCGTTGTCGAGCAGCCCTTCCGCCCCGTGCATGGCGAAGCTTCTGGGGTAGAACGACGTCTGCAGCGACCAGGGCGCCTCGTCACCCATCGGATCGGGTTCTTCCTGGGTTTTGCCCTTGCCGTCGCTGCGGTCGCTGCCGGAGTCACTGGCACGCCGTCTCTTACGGTTTATAAAGCGCCGCTCGTGGCGGCTCACCAGTGGAGTTCCCACTTTGACCCCGAGCCGGACGGCGATCTCGCCGGCCGCAGTCTGCAGCTCGACGCGGGGAACCGTCGACCGGGGATTGCGCCACTTCACCTCGGACAGGTAGGCGGCGCCCTCGCCGCCGCCCAGGCCTGTCGCCCGGTCGGCGGTGAGCGTGGTCACCAGTGGATCAGGCCGTTCGGTGACAAAGATTCCCTGTCCAGGCCGGGTTTCGACCAGTCCAAGGGAAATGAGGGATTTCACGGCCTCCCGGATCGTATTGCGTGAGGCCTGGAACTGCTTGCTGAGCTCCCCTTCTGTTGGGAGCTGGTCACTCCGGCGGAGACG
>JBEKCN010000420.1:0-4687 GCA_050014855.1 Streptosporangiaceae bacterium
CGCGCCTACGGCTCTGGCCTCGCCGTCGCACCCTCCGGCTTTCCCGGCCCGTGGCCCCCACCTGTGAGCCCGGCACTTCGGGGCGATGGTGGACGATCTTGGGGAGCGCGGTGTCCGGCAGCTCATGGTCGAAGGCGGCACCACCATCCACACCCAGTTCCTCACCGCCGGCCTGGCCGACGAAATCCACCTCGCCGTCGCGCCGTTCTTCGTCGGCGACGCGGACGCGCCACGGTTCGTGCTGCCCGGCAACTTCCCGCATGGCAACAGCCGGCGTATGTATCTCGCGGAGCTGCGGCAGATGGGAGACATCGCACTCCTGCGCTACCTGCCCAGGAATCCGGCCGCAGCGGCGGGCTAGCCGCAGCGGAGCGATGAGTATGCGCCCGCCGCTTCGTCGTACCCCTCGTGCATGCTGGACGTATGGATTTATTTCGTTCGCGGCCATGGGCGTGCTGGCGTAGGTTTCATGGCGCGCGGACCGCTTCGTAATGTGTCCGGCAGCGGTCCGCTGAGGAGGCGTGGTGTCACAGATCGGCACAGGGTCACAGATCGGTACGGGGTCACAGGCCGGCCCAAGATCACAGGGCGGCGCAGGGCCGGCGATTCTCGTGGAGCACCTGACGAAGTCGTTCGGCGAGGTACATGCGCTGCGCGGTATCGACCTGTCGGTACCGCGCGGGACGGTGCTCGGCGTGCTCGGCCCCAACGGCGCGGGCAAGACGACGGCCGTGCGCATCCTGACCACGCTGCTGCGCCCGGACGGGGGACGCGCGGTGGTGGAGGGGCACGACGTGGTGCGGGAGGCCAGCGCGGTCCGCCGTTCCATCGGGCTGTCCGGGCAGTCCGCCGCCATCCAGATCGAGCTGACCGGCCGGGAGAATCTGGAGATCATCGGACGGCTGTACCACCTGAGCCGCCGGGACTCCCGGGCCCGCGCGGTCGAGCTGCTGGAGCAGTTCGACCTGACCGACGCGGCCGACCGGCCGGCCAAGGGCTTCTCCGGCGGCATGCAGCGCCGCCTGGATCTGGCCGCCAGCCTGGTCGGCCGCCCCCAGGTGCTGTTCCTGGACGAGCCGACCACCGGGCTCGACCCGAGGTCCCGGCTCGGCATGTGGGACATCATCCGGTCGCTGGTCGCCGGGGGCACGACGACGCTGCTGACCACCCAGTACCTGGACGAGGCCGATGAGCTGGCCGACGAGATCGTGGTCATCGACCGCGGCCTGGTGATCGCGGCCGGCACCTCGGCCGAGCTGAAGGGCCGCGTCGGCGGCGACGTGCT
The DNA here is from genome assembly GCA_050014855.1 of Streptosporangiaceae bacterium. Taxonomy (GTDB): domain Bacteria; phylum Actinomycetota; class Actinomycetes; order Streptosporangiales; family Streptosporangiaceae; genus Bog-532. The sequence continues at coordinate 1,286 of JBEKCN010000420.1, forward strand.
GGAGTTCACCGTCCCGGACCGCTCCCGGCTCGCGGACGCGGTCCGGACCGTGGCCAAGCTCTCCGACGGAGAGCCGCACGTCGACGACGGGACCGGGGTGGTCAGCGTGGGCGTCGGCGGCAGCGGCTCCGAGGCGCTCGTCCAGGCGGTCCGCGCCCTGGACGAGGCCGGCCTCGAGACCAGCGGCCTGGGCCTGCGCCGCCCCTCGCTGGACGACGTGTTCCTGGCCCTGACCGGGCACGCCGCTGAGGACGAGGACCTGGGCGGCAAGCGCCGCCGCGGCCGCCACAAGGCCACCGAGACTGTGGAGAGGGCATCGTGATGACCGCCATTGCCGTTTCGCCGCCCCGGGACAGCCCGAGCCTGCCCACCCAGGCTCGCTGGGCGGTCACCGACACCCTCACCATCGCCCGGCGGAACCTGCTGGTCTGGGCCCGGGTCCCGGCCTACATCGTGTTCACCGTGGTCCAGCCGGTGATATTCGTGCTGATGTTCCGGTACGTCTTCGGCGGGGCGATCCATGTGCCGGTCAAGGGCGGCTACGTCAACTTCCTGATGCCTGGCATCATCGCCCAGACCGCCGCGTTCGCCAGCTTCGGCACGGCGATCGCGCTGGCCCAGGAGCTGCAGAAGGGGGTCATCGACCGGCTCCGGTCGATGCCGATGGCGCGCTCCGCGGTGCTGGCCGGCCGGCTGGTCGCGGACACCGGCCGGATGACGGTGACCATCCTGGTCGTGGTCGCGGTCGGCTACGCCGTGGGTTTCCGGTTCGAGAACGGGCTTCTGCCCGCCATCGCCATGATCGTGCTGGCCATCGTGTTCGGGATCTCGATCTGCCTCATCGCCGCGTACACCGGCCTGGCCATCGGCGACGAGGAGTCGGTGCAGGCCTTCGGGCTGATCTGGCTGTTCCCCCTCACGTTCCTCAGCTCCGCGTTCGTGCCCATCTACACCATGCCGGGCTGGCTGCAGGCCTTCGCCAACAACCAGCCGGTCACGTTCGTCGTCAACACCATGCGGGCGCTGGCCCTGGGCGGCCCGCTCGAGCCGAACCTGTGGAAGAGCCTGGCCTGGCTGGCCGGGATCTTCATCGTCTTCGCCCCGCTCGCGGTCCGCGCCTACAAGCGCGCCGCCTGACCGGACGATCCGGCCCCCCAGGATTCCCGCCGCTCGCGGTCCGGGGCGGTCACCCATGATCGCACCGGGCAACCTGCCTCACGGCCGTGGTCGTTCTTTGACTCCCGCCGCGAGCAGGCCGACGACCTCAGCAATGCGGGCCGCGCGCAGATCCGGCCGACGGGTGGTCGCATCAATCCAGCGCAGGTAAGCCTTGCGGTAAAACTGCGCCAGCGTATCGAAGAATGCGCCCGCCACTGGGTTAGCCGCGAGCGCCGCGGCGATATCGTCGGCGAGATCGCCGCGCTGCGGACCTTCCGGGGCCAGCTCGACAGTCACCTCATCGCCGATCGCGATTCCTATGCTGATCAGGCGCTTCGGGGTCAGGGGCAGCACCCATCCGCGATTGGCCGGCACGAGCCTGGTGCGGATCCGGCAGCCGCCGATCGTGCCGCTGACGGGATGATCGCCCTTCGCGCCCCACGCCTCATCTGGGTCGAACGGCACCATGATGACCGCGCTGCCCCGGGGCGCGGCGGCGATGACGGCGCGGAAACGCTGCGAACCCATGACCCATCGTGGCATGACAGCGGCGATCGCGAGAGGTCAGCCGGAGCGGCCAGATCTCGGCGCTAATCGACAATCATCGCGCCAGAAGAGTGCGCTGCCGAGCATCGTCGGAACACCGAATAGCCGGAGCCGTATCGTCCCATGGTCTCTGCGTCGTCAACGTTGCTGCTACGACGTTGTCTATCAGGCTGGTGCATGAATATTGGGATTTTACGTCGCTTGACCATCAGCTTGCGGTTTGCGTTTCGGCCACTTGTTCTGTTGGCGCGCTCCTTCCGCGTCGTCGAAGCAGATAACGGCGGACGTGTTCTCGAGTGCGGCGTGGCCGCCTTTAAAGTTCATCAGCAAAGTACGGTGCCGATCCTGGGCGCGTGACCGTTGAAGCTCCAGCCCGGCAAAAACCAGGGCAACGCATGTCGCGCCGCTCGTCGCAATGCTGGCAAGGTCTGCGATGCTGACCATATAACTACAATGGCCTACTCGGCCGCGACGGATAAGCAATCACCGAATGGTGCTAAGCGCTATCCACCTGGCATGCAGCGGTCATTACAGAGCGTGCGCGGCACCTGGCATGCAGCAGCGAAGCCCCGGGCATGAGCGCTCGCCGCGGGGTGAGCAGACGTAGTCCGCGGAAACGGAGACCTTCCACTCGGCGACACCTTCAGGTCTCGATGCAGCAAGGCAGGCAACCTGGCAGCTCGCCCGGTCAGCGGCATGAGCGGTAATCGGGTCCATTCTGAGGAAGAAGCATCTGGGCCGCTTTAAGAAGATCTCGGATGTGGCTTCCGCTCCGTCTTGTAGTCTTCTCTGCCGTAAAGGGATTCGTAGTGGATCTCCATGCCGAGCCGGTGTTTGACGAGGTCTGCAAACTCGGCGTGCTCGGTCCGGTCGAAGGGTTCAACGCTCAGCAAGAACTGGTCGTAGTCGGTAGCGAGGATGGTCTTTCGGAATGTGACGGCAGCCGGACGGATCAAGAGCTTGCCGCGGAGCACGTTGACGGTTGCCTCGCTGAATTCCCCAAGTGACGTGCCATCAAGCGTAAGGACGGTCTTGGTGATCACCGCCGGACCGAGACCTGAATTGATGAGTTGAAGACCCGCCGTGCGGCCCTGGCGCAAGCCGATCCGCAGTTCCAGGAACGGGCGCACGGAAATGCGATCGTGCCGCCGCGTCGCCCAAGTCTCGTACACGGTGACTGCAAGGGACAAAACAGCGATGACCGTGGCGCAGATCGCAACGACGAAGCCAGCACGCGAGTGGGGTTCCGTCGGAGATGGCCTGGATGGCGTCGGTCCGCTGGGCCGGTGCGTAGTCGGTGGATAGGTCCGCGCTCCCGGGAGCCGGCGCTCGCAAGGCCGCAGTGCGGATCCTCTGCGGTCATGCCAGGTAGCGGTCGATTATGCCAATGAACTGGTTCATACTAAACGGCTTCGCGACAGACTCGGCGGCTCCGCTGGCGAGCAGCTTATCGATGACCTCGTCTGAGTCGCCGCTGAAGATAACCACTGGGATCGCCTCAGTCGCTGATGCGGACGCGAGTTCTTGCATGATCTCGCTTCCGGTTGCGTCGGGGAGGTGATTGTCGAGCAGGATGAGGCCCGGCCGGATGTCGATGGCGGCCCTGACGCCGTCACGGCCGTTCATGGCCACATGCAACTCGATCTGAGGGCGGCGCCTGAGCATTGCTTCAACCAGGGAGATGTTGTTCTCCTGGTC
>JBEKCN010000421.1:0-6164 GCA_050014855.1 Streptosporangiaceae bacterium
CACGCTGGACGCAGCCGCTGCACCGATCGCGCCGGTGCAGATCACGGCCGAACTGGCCGACCGGGACGAGACGGCCGCCACCGCCACTCGGACGCTCAGCGAGGTGCCGGCCGGCGAGACGGCCGCCACGCTTTCCCTGAGCGGCTTGGGCGGCATCGAGCTGTGGTCGCCAACCAGTCCGAAACTGTACAGCCTGACCATGACCATGACGGCGCCCGGCATCGGCACGCATTCGGTGCACCAGCGGATCGGGTTCCGCGAGGCCCAGTTCCGGGACGACGGTTTCTTCCTGAATGGCAAGCGGCTCAAGATATTCGGCCTGGACCGGCACCAGCTATTTCCCTACACCGGAATGGCCATGCCGGCCCGTGTCCAGCAGCGGGACGCCGAGATCATCAAGAACGACTTCAACTGCAACATGGTGCGGTGCTCGCATTATCCGCAGTCACCGCACTTCCTCGACGCCTGTGACGAACTCGGCGTGATGGTGTGGGAGGAAGTGCCCGGCTGGCACCATATCGGCGACGCGGCCTGGCAGGACATCGTGCTGCGGAACGTACACGACATGGTGGTCCGGGACCGGGGCAGGCCGTCGGTGATCATCTGGGGCACCCGGCTGAACGAGACCCGCGACTACCCGGGGCTGTACCGGCGGACCCGGCAGCTCGCCCGGGACCTGGACGGCACCCGTCCCACGACCGGCGCGATGGACCGGTACAGCACCGAATTCTGGGACGAGGACGTCTTTTCCTTCAACGACTACCGCCTCACCCGCAGCGGGCACTACCGGCTGAAGCCGCCGCTGCCGGGCGTCCCGTACCTGGTCAGTGAGTCGGTCGGGGTGGAATTGCCCCGGCCCCGGCATTACCGCTGGACCGACCCCCCCGCGCTGCTGGCCCGGCAGGCGGTCTACCACGCCCAGGCGCACGACATCGCCCAGTCCGATCCGCGGTACGCGGGCCTGCTGGCCTGGTGCGCGTTCGATTACGCGTCGCAGCAGGGGCAGCCGTGGGGCCAGAACGTCAAGTGGGCGGGCGTCGCGGACGGCTTCCGGGTGGCCAAGCCCGCCGCCGCCATCTACCTGTCCCAGGTGGACCCCCGGGTCCGGCCGGTCGTCGTGCCGGTGTTCTTCTGGGATCTGGCCGAAGCGGACTCCCCGGGCGGCCCGGGACCCGACGCGATGCTGGCCAGCAACTGCGAGCAGGTCGAGGTCTTCATCGGCGGCGACCACGCCGGCCCGGCCCGGCCCGTCCTGGAAGCGGAACTGTACGGTCACCTGACCTATCCGCCGATGCTGGTTGATCTAGTCATCAACCGCGACGACCATCCCGACCTGCGGATCGAGGGCTACGTCGACGGCAGGCAGGTGGCCGTGGTCCAGATGTCGTCGGATCCAGCCGGTGACCGGCTGGCGATGACGGCGGACGACGCGCAGATCGCCGGCGACGGCTCGGACGCGACCCGGGTGGTCTTCCGGGCGGTCGACGCCTACGGTAATCAGCGCCGATACGCCTCCGGCGAGGTCAGGCTGCAGGTGACTGGGCCGGGCGAGCTCATCGGGGACAACCCGTTCGCGTTCGGCGAGTACGGCGGGCTCGGGGCGGTCTGGCTCCGGTCACGGTGACGGTCACCGCCGAGCACCCCCAGCTGGGCCGCGCCCGGGTGACGATCGGCGTCGCGACAGCTGGCCGGCAGAGCCTGGACTGACCGGCCAGCTGCGTATTCACTCTTCTATCAGGCGGGAGAAGGCCCAGAAACCTGTGGGGTTCCGGGGGATCTCTGATGGGTACGGGAAGAACTTGACCACCGAGCGCACCGTCGCACGAGGAGGCAGACCGATGGCCGTCACGACCGCACGGCCGCAGCGGGTGAGCCCGGTCCCGGCCGGCGTGTTCGGGGCGCTGGGGGGGCAACTGTCCGGTTACGAGCTGGGCGTGGTCGCGGGCGCGCCGCTCCCCATCAAGCCCGAGTTCGGCCGGGGCTCGGTCAAGCCCGAGTTCGGCCGGGGCTCGGTCAAGCCCGAGTTCGGCCGGGGCTCGGTCGAGCCCGAGTTCGGCCGTGGCTCGGTCAAGCCCGAGCTTCGGCCGTGGCTCGGTCAAGCCCGAGTTCGGCTGTGGCTCGGTCAAGCCCGAGTTCGGCCGTGGCTCGGTCCAGGAAGCTTCGTGACCAGCTCGCTGCTGCCAGGTGCCATGATCGGGGCGCTCGGCCGCGGGGCACTGTCGGGCCCGATTCGGCCAGCGGCGGCCGCTGGTCCTGGGCGCGCCCGGGAACCTGCTGGTCGGCCAGTTCTTCCCGCGGCTGATCTGCGCGGGCACCGGCACCGTGCTCAGCATGTTCGCCGGGGCATGCGTCCTGGCCTGCGGGTTCGCAATCCGCTGGATACCGGAGACCCGGGCCAGGACACTGGAGCAGATCGAAGGCGAGCTTGTCTTGCCCCGTAACTAGCCGGGACCCCGCACGGGCGCCGTGCCCGCTGCCAGTCTCGTTAGAAATGAAAGATACGGGTCCGGCCCCCGCCGGCACCCGCGCGACCAACAGCCGGTTCCCGCTGCGGCGCCGGACCGGGAGCGAAGGGAGAACCGCCATCATGGGATGTGAGGTTTCCTGGTTCGCCGCCCTGTGCGACGACGATTACGAATTCCTTGGCGTACCCGAGCCCGCGCTCCAGTCGAGCTGGGAGCATTGCCGTACGATCGCGCTCGCGGCCGAGGCGGGCGGCTACGACAACCTGCTGCTGCCGTCGGGTTACGCGATGGGCATCGATTCGGTCAGCTTCGCGGCGGGCATCGCCCCGGTGCTGCGGCGCATGCAGCTGCTGGTGGCGGTGCGGATGGGCGAGATGTGGGCCCCGCAGCTGGCCCGGCAGCTCGCCACCCTGGACCAGATGCTCGGCGGACGGCTGACCGTCAACATCATCTCCTCCGATTTGCCGGGCCAGAAGCTGGACTCGGGACCCCGGTACCAGCGGACGCTGGAGATCATGAGGGTGCTGCGTGACCTGCTGGACGGCAAGCCGGTGGACTTCCACGGCGAGTTCGTCGACCTGACCCTCGATCCGCCGCGGCTGCGGCCGAAGGGCGGCTGCCCGCCGTTCTACTTCGGCGGCCTGTCCGAGCCTGCGCGGGAGGTGGCCGCGCAGGCCGCCGACGTCTTCCTGATGTGGCCGGACACGCTGCCGGGGGTCAAGGCGGTGATCGGGAACATGCGGGGCCGGGCGGCCCGGTACGGACGCGAGCTGCGGTTCGGCTACCGGGCCCACGTGATCGTCCGGTCCACCGAGGCGGAAGCACGGGCCGCGGCGCGCCGCCTGCTGTCCCGGCTGGACGCCGAAACCGGAGAGCGGATCCAGCGGCGATCGCTGGACACATCCTCGGTGGGTAACGCCCGGCAGCGGGAATTGCGGGAGGAAGCCAACCACGAGGGCTACGCGGAGCCGCACCTTTGGACAGGGATCGGGCGGGCCCGTTCCGGCGCCGGGGCCGCCATCGTGGGCGACCCGGACCAGGTGCTGGCCAAACTGCGGGAGTACCAGCGGCTCGGCATGGATTCCTTCATCCTGTCCGGCTATCCGCACGTCGCCGAGGGTGACCTGTTCGCGCGGCACGTGCTGCCCAAGCTGGACCACGCCCCGCTCTTCCCCCGCTGAGCCCGGTCCGCCTGACCTGCGCCTGGCAGGGCGATGTCCTACGGTTACGGGGAGCGTTTTCAGTGAATAGGACCCGCAGGCGAATATGCCGCAGACTCTGAGCTCCCTGGTCAGCGCCGACTGCGTACAGGCCTACGGGTGAATCCTCTGCGCGCACATACGACTGAGTACGCTCCCCGTAACGGCGAGGGGCGGCCCTGGCCCGGGGCGGCCGCGGACTGGTGGACATGGGTCTCCCTTCCGCGGGGTCACGCGCCCGGCTCCGTAGCCGCGCCGGGCCGTCACCGCGAGCAAAACACTAGGGCAAACGCGATGTCAATAATTTAGATGGGTTTTAGCGACTTTGGGCGCCGGTCGGGGTGACGGGCGCGTCCCGTATCCTCATCAGAATGGGTCCGGCGACGACGTTGACGGAACTGGGGGCCGCACGCTTTGTCGTGGCCGTCGACAAGATGCTGGCCGTTTACACGGCGGCCATGAAGCCGGCGGCCTCGCAGCTGGCGGGGCGGCGCGCGATCATGGCCCGGCACGCCACCAATCCCGGCTTCCGCGCACTCGCCGTGCTGGATGCTGACGGGCAACCGGTCGCCTTCACCTACGGCTTCCACGGCGTGCCCGGGCAGTGGTGGCACGACGTGGTGAACTTTGCGCTGTCCGCCTCGGCCGGCGCCGCCGAGGCCCAGCACTGGCTGACCGACTCGTTCGAGGTCGCCGAGCTGCACGTGACCCCGGCCTACCAGCACCAGGGGCTCGGCCGGAGCCTGCTGTACCGGCTGACCGCCGACCTCGAGGAGCCCTGCGCGCTGCTGTCCACGCATGACTCCGACTCGCCGGCCCGGCACCTCTACCGCGGGGCAGGCTTCGTCGACCTGCTGACGACGTTCCGGTTCTCCGGCGGGGACCCGCCGTACGCAGTGATGGGCGCCGAGCTACCGCTGCGGCCGGGCCCGCGCCTAGCCGACTACGGCGTGCCCGGGCCCGGCGCCTAGCCGGCTACGGCATGGCGGCCGGGGCTCCTGGCCGGCTACGGCATGGGCGGGCCGGGCGCCTAGCCGGCTCCGATATGGCGGCCGGGGCTCCTAGCCGGCTACGGCATGGGCGGCGCGCATCCTGGCCGCCCGCTCGGCGAGGCCGAGTCGCTGGTAGATCTCCCGCGTGGCCCGCGACCAGTTCAGAGTGTAGAAGTGCAGGCCGGGCACGCCCTCGGCGAGCAGCCGCTCGCACATCGACGCCGCGTAGCCCACGCCGATCTCGCGGACGGCGGCGCGGTTGTCGGCGACGGCGTGCAGCCGCTCGGACAGCTCCGGCGGGATACGGGTGCCCCCCAGCTCCACCGCACGGTCGACGACCCGCACGCTGGTGATCGGCATGATGCCGGGGATGATCGGCACGGCACAGCCGTACGCGGCCACCCGGTCACGGAGCCGCAGGTAATCCTCGGGGTAGAAGAACATCTGGGTGATGGCGAAGTCCGCCCCGGCCCGGCACTTGCGGACGAAGTACTCGACGTCGGAGTCCAGGTCGGCCGAGCGCGGGTGCTTCTCCGGGAAGGCAGCGACGCCGACGCAGAAGTCACCGGCCGACCGGATGAGCCGGACCAGGTCGTCGGCGTGCGCCAGGCCCTCCGGGTGCGCCGTCCACTCCGCGTTCGGGTCGCCCGGCGGGTCCCCGCGCAGGGCCAGCATGTTCCGCACGCCGACCGCCGCGTAGGAGCCGATGACGTTCCGGAGCTCGGCGACCGAATGATTCACCGCGGTGAGGTGCCCTACCGGGGTGAGAGTGGTCTCCTCGGCGATCCGCCCAGTCACCCGGACCGTGCGGTCCCGGGTCGAGCCGCCCGCGCCGTAGGTGACCGAGACGAACGTCGGCCGCAGCGGCTCGAGCTGCCGGATCGCCCGCCAGAGCTGCTGCTCCTCGGCGTCGGTCTTCGGCGGCATGAACTCGAACGAGAAGGACTCACCGCCGGCCGCGATCAGGTCCCGGATGGCGGCGGCGCGCCGGGCCGGACGGAACGGAGTACCGGCGGGCACAATAGGGCTTCGCGGGCGCGGAGGCATGCCTCAGGGTAACCGCTGAACCCCGCGCGCGGCCAGGGACGGCCGACGCAGCGCGCCGGTAACGGAACGCGAGACAACGCGCCGGTCACGGAACGCGAGACAACGCGCCGGTCACGGAACGCGAGACAACAGATCACGGGACGCGGCGCAGGCGGGCCGGTCACGGGACGCGGCGCAGGCAGGCCGGTCACGGGACGCGGCGCAGGCAGGCCGGTCACGGGACGCGGCGCAGGCAGGCCGGTCACGAAACGCGAGACAGCGGGTCACGGGAGGCGAGACAGCGGGTCACGGGACGCGAGACAGGCGGGCGACGAACGCCGCCGCGGCCGCGGCCGGGTCGGGCGCGTCGGTGAGCGCGCGGACCACCACCACGCGCCGGGCTCCGGCCTCCAGCACCTGATCCAGGCTGCTCAGCGTGATGCCGCCGATCGCGAACCAGGGACGCCGGGTGTCCAGTCCGG
>JBEKCN010000422.1:0-4686 GCA_050014855.1 Streptosporangiaceae bacterium
AGGAACGAGCGGACCTCCGCCGGGAGGCCGTCAAGCACCTCTGCCAGCAGGTAGTCCACGATCTGGCGATCGTCGCCGGCGAACGCCCGGATAAAGACGGACGGTTCGGGCCGGCCGCGCAGCGACAACCCGGCCAGGTACAGGCCCGCGGCCCACCCCTCGGTCCGCTGCCGCAGCGTGAGAATGTCCGTCGGCGCGAGGGCAAGACCCAAAGTCCCGTTCAGCAACGCGGTCGTCTCGGCCTCGGTGAAACGAAGATCATCGGCCCGGATCTCGGTCATCTCGCCCCGCGCCCGCAGCCGGGCCAGCGGCAGCTCCGGATCGGACCGGGCGGACAGGACCAGGCGCAGGGCTGGCGGCAGGTGCTCGACCAGGAAAGCCACCGAACCGAGGATGTCCCGGCTCGAGATCAGATGATAGTCATCGAGCACCAGCGTCACCGGCGCGGGCAGAACCTCCAGCTCGTTGACGAGCATGGGCAGCACGGCGTCCGTGCTGATGGCTCCGGGAGCCGTCAGTACCGGCAGGACCGCTGCGCCAAACCCCTGCGACGCACCGGCCACGCTGGCGATGACGTGCGCCCAGAACCGCACCGGGTCGTTGTCGCCCGGATCCACCGACACCCACGCGGTGCGCGATGCCGTATCGGCCAGGCGCCAGTCGCGCAGCAGGCAGGTCTTCCCCCAGCCCGCCGGCGCGCTGATGACCACCAGCCGGGCAGGCCGATCCTCGCTGAGGCGACTGAGGAGGGGCTGGCGGACCACGGCACCGGGGCGCCCGGCCGGCAGGCGCAGCTTCGAGGCGAGCACGAGCGTCGCGTGACGCGAACCACCAGGACCAGCACGTTCACCCCCGGCCGACCGCGCGGTACGCATCCCTCCTGTCGCGCGGACAGGACCGGTCACGTGAGCTCCTGGCTAAGATTCACGGGGCGTGCCGGCGGCCGGCGTGCCAGTCCTCCTGGACGCCGACCCGGCCAGGTTCCACGCCGAAGCCACGTAGCTGCGGCCGCTCGCGCAGGCTGCGTTTGAGCTCGGCGAAGCCCGGAAAACTGGCCAGGCCCAGGACGTTGTCCCACAGCGGGACGGCCTCGGCCTCGCTGGGGAGGCGGCTGATCACCGGGCCGAAGAACGCGACGCCGCCCGGGGGCTGGAAGTGGATGATCGGTGTCCCGACGTCCTTGCCGGTCAGCGCCAGGGCCTCGTCCGTCTCGCGGCGCAGCTCGGCGTCGAACGAGGTGTCGTCCAGCGCGTCGGCGAGTTCGGCAGGCAGGCCGGCCTCAGACAGGATGGGCTCGAGGAAGGTCCGGGTGCCGCGATACCCGCCATCGGCCCGATCGGGCTCGGCGGCGGTGTCGAAAACCCGGGCGCCGATCGCCGCGTACAGCGGCCCGATCCAGGCACGGCCGTGTTCGGCCCGGGTCCGGGCGGCGACGCGCAGCAGTCTCAGCCCGGCGGTGTGGCCGGCCTCGTAGCCGACCGGGAAATGGCGGTCGTAGTCCACGGTCGCGTTGATCAGCCGCAGCGAGATAAACCGCCAGTCGACCCCGTAGGCGCGCTGGGCCTGCACTATCCGCACCCATTTGCTGGTCATCCAGGCGAACGGGCACACCGGATCGAAGTAGAAATGAATGTCCGCGTTGCTCATCTACCGAGTCCTTTCTTTCACGCCGGCATCGCCGCTGCGGCGTACCGTTAGCGCCGAGGTTCAGGCGAGCGCGTCTAGCGCCGCCTCGATATCGGTGCGGTCCATCCGGGTGGTGTAATCGGCGGATACGTGGCGGGCGCGGACGATGCCGGCCTGGTCGATCACGAAGGTGGCCGGGATGGGCAGGTCCCAGCTGCCGTCTGCGGTGTGGGCGGACAGGTCGTTCCCGAAAACGTTCAGGTGGAGGTCTTTGAGGTCGGCCGGGACGGTGAACTGCAGCCGGTAGGCCCGGATGACCTGCTGCCGGGCGTCGCTGAGCACGTCGAAGGTCAGCCCGGCTTTCTCGGTGATCGACAGGCTGTGGTCCGGAGACTGCGGGCTGATCGCGATCAGGGACGCGCCCCGCGCCCGCAGCCGCGGCAGGGCCGCTTGCAGGGCCCGCAGCTCGAGGTTGCAGAACGGGCACCACTCGCCCCGGTAAAAGGACAGCACCACCGGTCCCTGCTCGAGCCGCGCCGCGAGCTCGACCATCTGGCCGGTGGCGTCCGGCAGGCTGAACAGGGATGCCTGCTCGCCGACGGCCAGGCCCGGCGCGGCACCCGACGCGGTCACCTCCGCGAACGCGGCCGCGAGCCGCCTGCTAACCGGGACGGGGATCTGCGCGGCGTACTCGGTGAGCGCTCTGGCGAGGTCGCGGGACGGCTCGGTGGTCATCGCTAGGTCCTTTCGCTGGGTAACTGAGGTAGGGCAACGGGGTGCGTTAGCGCGGGAGCATTTCCAGCAGGTGCCGGGCGGCCGCCTGGGCCCGGCGCGCCGCACGCGGTCCCTGGTCGAGCTGGCCGGCGACCATCGTGCCGTCGTAGAGCAGGACCAGCTGGTCAGTGAGCGCGGCCCGGCGGCCAGCGGGCAAGCCGGCGAGTAGTTCGGCGAACAGGCCGCGGACCTGGGCTCGGTGCACCGTTATCGCGGCCGCGACGGGGCCGTCAGGCCCCGGGTACTCAGCCGCCGCGTTGATGAACGGGCAACCTCGGTAGCCGGACGCGGCGATGGCCTCGCCGAGGCGTCCGAACACGGCACCCACCCGCCGGCTGGCGGAGCCGGACATAGCTTGCACCGGCTCGGCCACGGTGCGGCGCCAGTGCTCGGCGCGGCGCTGCAGGCAGGCAGCCACAAGCTCGTCCTTAGAGCGGAACTGCTGATACAGGGTCGCCTTCGCCACTCCGGACTCAGCGGTGACGCGGTCGACCCCCACGGCGTGGATGCCCTCGGTGTAGAACAGGCCGTCAGCCGTGCGCAAGAGCCGGTCGCGGGCGCTGGGCGGCCGCGTCAGGTCATCCGACATGTCGTCATCATAACAGACCGTTCTGTACGAACAGATCGGTCTGTTAGAGTCGGCTATATGGTCGGCTATCCAGCCGGAACCGCCCGCACCACCGCACCGTGGAGATGCTGATGCCAGGACGCCTGGAAGATAAGGTCGCGATCGTCACCGGCGCCGGACGCGGCATCGGGCGCGCCACCGCGGCGCTCCTGGCGGGCGAGGGAGCCGACGTGGCCTGCGTGGCGCGCACCGGACCGGAGTTGGCCGAGGCAGCCGCCGGTGTGCGGGCCGCCGGTCGCAGAGCCATACAGATCCAGGCCGACATCGGCGACCCGGACGCCGCCGGGCTCATCGCCGCACGGGTGCAGGCCGTCCTGGGAGACGTCGACATCGTGGTCAACAACGCCGCGACGGTCACGCCCGTCGGACCCACCGCGAGCATCGACCCGGACCAGTGGGCCCGGGCCCTCGCCGTCAACGTCGCCGGCCCGGTGCGGCTCACGCGCGCACTGCTGGACGGGATGGTCAAGCGGGGATGGGGTCGCATCGTCAATGTCTCTAGCGGCATCGCCGCTGCTCCCGGCGCCATAGTCGGCATGAACGCGTACGCCGCCTCCAAGGCCGCGCTGGAAGCCCACACCCTTAACCTCGCGGCGGAGCTGGCCGGAACCGGTGTCACTGTCAACGTCCTGCGGCCGGGCATGGTCGACACCGCCATGCCCGCCTGGATCCGGGCCCAGCCACCAGAGCAGATCGGCGCGGCGCTGCACGACCGGTTCATGGTCATGCGTGATTCCGGGCTGATGGCCGCTCCCGCCCGGCCCGCCGGCATGATCGTGAACCTGGTCATCAGCGAGGCCACCGGCCAGATCGCCGACGCGGGCGGCATGGCTGACGTCCGTCGGTAGGGTAGGAACCCGGTCCGTTCGGCCGAAAATGTCGCCTAGCGTTAGCCGGCGGTACGTTCGTAATCGAGGTGCTGGCGGCTAAATTGCCTCGTGACCTGCCGGTCTGCAGATCGCCGCTCGGGGCCTGCCGTGATCCGATCACCGGCCAGCGTCGATCAGGGCCTCGTCGCCGATCGCGGCCCGGACCCTCAGCCGCGCCTGGTGCAGGCGGCTCTTGAACGCGGCCTCGCCGACGCCGACGATCTCTGCGGCCTGCTGGGTCGAAAGGCCTTCGACGTCTCGCAGCACGATGGCCGTCCGGTAAATCCGGCGTCAGTTCGGCCAGGGCCTTGCTCAGCGCCTAGCGCAGCTCTGTCTACTCGAGCCTCCGGGACGGCTCGTCCTGGGCGTCGGCCGGAACCCGAAGCACCTCAGCATCGATGGAGACGCTCATTGGCCTGCGGGAACTCTTCTCCAGTGAGCGGTTTGCCTCGTTGATCGCGATCCGGTAGAGCCAGGTAAAGAAAAGCGAGCGGCCGCGGAGGCGGCCGATGCCGCACCAGGCCCGCAACATGACCTCCTGGGCCACGTCCTCGGCTTCGCTGCGATTGCCCAGCAGCCGTAGTACCGTTCGGCGGTCTTTGTTCACAGCGCCGATCGGCAGGGGCTCACTCCCAAAGGGGAGCGCACCCGGGGCCGGATCGTCGACGCGGCCGCCCGGCTGATCTACGAGCGCGGTGTCGCGGGCACCACGCTGGAGGACATCAGGTCAGCGGCCGGGGTGAGCGGGTCGCAGCTGTCGCACTACTTCGCCGGCAAGGACGAGCTCGT
>JBEKCN010000423.1:0-4683 GCA_050014855.1 Streptosporangiaceae bacterium
CCGCCGGCATCCTCGCTCTGGCCATCCGCCCCGGGCCGGAGCGGCTCGCCGTTGGCGGCCACGCCGACACCATCCCGCAGTTCCTAGCTCTGCTCCCGCCTGACCTGCGTGACCGTTTCGCTGGCAGCTTCCTGGCGGACACCTCCGCCATGACGCCCGCCCGGGTCCGGATGCTCGCTGACCCCATCGTCAGGGATTCGGTGGAGAAGTCCGGGCAGCAGCTGGTCACCCGGATCCGGCAGGAGCCGCCCGCCGGTCTCGCCGCAACCGGTCTGGCGGCATGCCTGACCGCGGTCCGCCGGCACGCGGTCCACACCCTTGCCGTACCCGCCCAGGGGGTTGTGCCGGGGTTCGCGTGCCGGCGGTGCGGCGCGCTCGGCATGACCGGAACCGGTTGCGCCCACGGAGATAGCGCGGCGTTCGCTGTCCCGGACCTGATCGAGGAAATAGCCGCCAGCACCCTCCATGACGGCGGACAGGTTCAGGCCGTCCCCGACCCGCCCGGCGGAATCGCCGCCTACCTCCGGTTCCCGCTCAGCCGCAGCGGCAGCACCTAGTCAACATGGCCAGCACGCAGGCCGCCGCACGAGGACGGCAACGGGAAACACACATCCCTGGCGCCGCGCCAACCATGCCGCCTGCGGCGGGCACCGCGAATGTGGTGGCCCAATGCCAGGCGTGCGGCGGCCGTGCTGATCGTTCTGATGCCTTCAGGATTCGGCATGGCAGCAGATCCGTCAGCATCGGTTCTTCGGCGATGAGCAGGGAGGGCCCGCCGAAGGTGACGGCCGGTCATGAATTCCCGTGGGCCTGGGCCGCGCTGTGGCGTCGCGGCCGCGCGGTTTGCTGTGCGGCGACGCCCCAGAAGGGCCTGGTTGTCGAGCAGGAGCTCCAGAAGATCACCAGCGCCGCGAGGCTCGGCGGGGCGTGGACGCCCCGCGAACTGCGGCACTCGTTCGTGTCCATCCTGAGCGCGCACGATGTCCGGCTGGAGGACATCAGCGACCTGGTCGGGCACAGCAGCACGTCGGTCACCGAGACGGTCTACCGTCACGAGATCCGGCCCGCCCTCACCGAAAACGACACCGGCCGTGAACCGCACCCCTGAAGGCGAACGCCACCGAGTCGGCCTGCCTCCGCTCCGGGAAAGCCATTGGCTCCCCAATTGGCTCCCGAAACTGAGATCTAAAAACCCATCTGAACAGTCGGGACGGCGGGATTTGAACCCGCGACCACTTGACCCCCAGATACTGGCACCCACGTTCGAGTCGCAGCGTGGGGCAGGTCAGCGTGCCCCTGGTAGTCCGCAGAGGTACCCAGTGATGCGCCTGGATGCGTGCCTGTTGCTGTACCCGGCTGCTGTACAGCGTCGGCGCAGACCCGCCTGCTGGCGAAAAGACCCTGGTTGCTGTTCGTGTCGGCGTGCCTGACCGCGACCGGCGCGGACGCCACCGGTCACCTGCCTCCGAGCAAAGGCCGCAAGGGCGACCCAGACCTGGGCGGCAAGGACGGCTTGGTGGCCCACTCGCTGGCCACCGCGCTAGTGGCTGCGGGGATGTCGGCGGTGATCGGCTGGGACGGTTCGGTCGATGATCGCGCGGCCACCTTGTTCGCTACCCGGTTGTACCAGGACCTGGCCAGACAAGGCGATCTGGCGGAGGCGGCCGGTGATGCCCGCCGGACCCTGCTGAAGTCAGCCGAGCCGGTGGTGCGTGCGGATTGGCACCTGGCCCGGTTGTGGCTGGGGCCCGCCAGAGGCGGCCCGGTCGTAGCGGGAATCCGGAAGCGGACCCTGATCCCGGCCCCCACGGCACCACAACCTTCGTGGGCCGCAAGCAGAACGTGCCGGTAGCGGCCGCGGAAATGTCGTTGGCCGTCGCACGCAACTGCAGCAGGCGCTGCGTGCGCTGCGGTCCGGTGACCGGGCGGGGGTGCTGCTACGCGGGCAGGGACAGCTCGGCAAGTCCAGCCTGGCCGCCCGGATCGCTGACCGTCGCCCGGACCTGGCGGTGGCGGTGGTGTTCGGGGACTTCAGTGCCCTGGGCATCCTGGATGTGATCGCTGCGGCGATCCGCGCCGACCCGGCCGCTCGCCAGCTGGTGCAATCGGGGCTGGCGGAGGTGCGGGAGCGGCCGGAGGCGATCGAGGCGGTGCTGATCGACCTGCTGACCGGGCCCAGCGCGCAGCCAGGGGAGAACAACCAGCGGCCGCTGCTGCTGAGCAGGTCGGCGGGTCACCGGACCGGCTAAGGGGCCTGGGATTGCTGGACCCCTACCCGGACATCTACAACCCGGCCGAGCTCCTCGGCCCCGGAGCCCTCGACGACGGATGGCGCGCCACCTCACTCCATGTCGCGCTGAAGCTGCATCGTCCTTGAACCAAACAGGAGCCGGCCTGCGACACTCGACCCAGGGAAGCGATGACCACCGGAACCGACCGGCACCTCGAACAGGGTCCGCAGGCCGTGGGCACCGGTCCGCCGTCCGATCCCCGAAGCGGATAACTGATGAGCCCGCACGCGGATCGCGCTGCGTGCGGACAGGAGGAATGATAAGAAGCCTTCGTGGAAGTCAGCCCTCGCGGGGGAGGAGCCGCCAGCGTGAGCGGTCAGCAGCCAGACATCAGTGACCTCCGGCGAAGCCTGGACGAGGTGGACAGCGGCATCGTCGGTCTCATCGCGAAGCGCAGCCGCGTCATCGCCGAGATAGCCCGCCTGAAAGAACACGGCACGTCGGCGATCCAGGATGCTGACCGCGAGCGGCAGGTGCTCGCAGGCGTCGAAGCCGTGGCCGCAGATCTGGGCGTATCCGCCATCCTGGTGCGCAGGATCTTTCGCGAGCTGATCGGCGACTCGGTCGCCCAGCAGGCGAGGCAGCTGACTGGGGCAGCAACCGGTCGGCTCCGCGTGGCCTTTCAGAGCTCAGCGCACGCATACAGCGACGCAGCTGCGCGCAAGTACCTGGCCGCCCGGGGGGCAGAAGGCGACCTGGCGGGCTACGGCACATTCGGCCAGGCCGTTGGCGCGCTGCGGGCGGGCGAGGTGGATCTCGCCGTGCTCCCCATCGAGAACACCTCTGCTGGCAGCATCAACGAGGTCTATACCGTGCTGCGCGAGCATGACCTGTTTATCGTCGGTGAGGAAACCTGGAAGGTCGACCACTGCCTGGCAGCGGTACAAGACGTTCCGCTGAGCTCGCTGAGCCGGATCCTGTCTCATCCCCAGGGCCTGGAGCAGTGCGCGCAGTTCCTGCAGTCGCTGCCGCATGCCATTCCGACGAGCTACTTCGGCACCGCCGGGGCCATGGCCGCGGTGGCCGCCACGGGCGATCCGAGCGCAGCTGCGATAGGCTCCGCCGAGGCCGCCGAAGCTCGCGGCCTGGTGGTGCTCCGGTACGGCATCGCCGACTCCCAGGACAACTACACCCGCTTTGTGGTGCTATCGGCGGCGGCAACTCCGGTCGATGTGCGGATCGCCTGCAAGACGAGCCTGATCCTGATCACCCGGCACGAGGGGGGCGCGCTTCTGCGCTGCCTCGAGATCCTGTCGGGCAGCAGCCACTCGATGACCAAGCTTGAGTCCCGGCCTCGTCCCGGCAGGCCCTGGGAGTACCTGTTCTTCCTGGACTTCGAAGGAAACGTGGCCGAGCCGCGGACAGCTGCGGCGCTGGACGAACTCCGGCTGGCAGCGCAATACGTCAAGGTCCTCGGCAGTTACCCGGCCAAGGCGTTGCGCCATCCCGCCCATCCGGGCAGCTTGCCGGACGCTCCGGCCGCGGAGGCACCGGCGGACACGCTGGAGGCTGTCGCAGCCAACCGGGCAACCGCGGGGCACCGCTCCCGGCAGTACCGGCTTGTCGACCGCGCAAGCCGGGCAGCCGACACCATGGTTCAGGTCGGAGACCTGCTTGTCGGCGGCAGCGGATTCGCGGTGATGGCGGGCCCCTGCTCGGTGGAGAACGCCGAGCAGATCGCCGCCACAGCGAAATTCGTCCGCGATCATGGTGCGCATGTCCTGCGTGGCGGCGTGTTCAAGCCCCGGACGTCGCCCTACGCCTTCCAGGGTCTTGGCTGGAAGGGGCTGGAACTGCTAGTAGCGGCCGGGCGTGAGATCGGGCTTCCCGTTGTCACCGAAGTGATGGCCGTGGAACAGGCGCAGCGGATGGCGAAGAATGCCGACATCCTTCAGATCGGCGCGCGCAACATGCAGAATTTCGACCTGCTGCGCGAGGTGGGGAAGCTGGACCGGCCTGTGCTCCTCAAGCGGGGCCTGTCCAGCACGATCGACGAATGGCTCGCGGCTGCCGAATACATCGTCGCGCAGGGCAATCAGCAGGTGATTCTGTGCGAGCGCGGCATCCGGACCTTCGAGAGCGCCACTCGGAACACTCTCGACCTGTCCGCTGTCGCGGTTGTCCGGGAGCGATCGCACCTGCCCGTTATCGTCGACCCGAGCCATAGCACCGGACAACGAGGCTACGTCGCGCCGATGGCATGGGCCGCGCGCGCCGCCGGAGCTCACGGCCTGCTGATAGAAGTCCACCCGGCGCCGGATAAGGCATTGTCCGATGCCGAGCAGAGCCTGTCTTTCGGTGAGTTCGCCGCGCTCATGAGCCAGCTGGCTGCCGTCCCTGGACCTAGCCGGGCGACCGTCGAAGCGCCGAATGCCAACTTGCCGTGACCAAT
>JBEKCN010000424.1:0-4679 GCA_050014855.1 Streptosporangiaceae bacterium
CTGCAGCCGAACGCCGGCTCCCAGGGTGAGCTGACCGGCCTGCTGGCCATCCGGGCCTACCACCGGTCCCGGCTGGAACCGGACCGCACCGTCTGCCTGATCCCCGACTCCGCGCACGGCACGAACGCCGCCAGCGCGGTGCTCGCCGGGCTGCGAGTGGTGGTCGTGAAATGTGGCTCCGACGGTGCGATCGACCTGGGCGACCTGCGCGCCAAGCTGGCCGCGCACGCGGGCCGGGTCGCGGCGATCATGCTGACCTACCCGTCCACGAACGGCGTCTACGAGGACACCGTGAGCCAGGTGTGCGACGCGGTGCACGCCGCGGGCGGTCAGGTCTACATCGACGGGGCCAACCTCAACGCGCTGGTGGGCCTGGCCACCCCGGTCTCGTTCGGCGCCGATGTCTCCCACCTCAACCTGCACAAGACGTTCTGCATCCCGCACGGCGGCGGCGGCCCGGGGGTCGGCCCGGTGGCGGTCCGGGCCCACCTGGCCGAGTTCCTGCCCAGCGCTCAGCCGGCCACGGCCGGGCACGCCGGGGATACGGCGGACGGCCATGTCGGGCCGGTCGCAGCCGCGCCGTTCGGATCCGCCGGCATCCTCCCGATCTCGTGGGCCTACATCGCGATGATGGGCGCGGCCGGGCTGCGGCAGGCCACCCAGGTCGCGGTGCTGTCCGCCAACTACGTGGCCCGGCGGCTCGCGCCGCACTACCCGGTGCTCTACACCGGCCGCGCCGGGCTGGTGGCGCACGAATGCGTCATCGACCTGCGGCCGATCACGGCCAGCACCGGCGTCACCAACGAGGACGTGGCCAAGCGGCTGGTCGACTACGGGTTCCACGCGCCCACCATGTCGTTCCCGGTGGCCGGCACGCTGATGATCGAGCCGACCGAGAGCGAGGACCTGAGCGAGCTGGACCGGTTCTGCGAGGCGATGATCGCAATACGGCACGAGATCGAGCGGGTGGGCTCAGGGGAGTACGACCGCGACGATAACCCGCTGAAGAACGCGCCGCATACCGCCGAGATGCTCATCGCGGGGGAGTGGAAGCACCCGTACGACCGCGCCGAGGCAGCCTACCCCGCCCCGGGCGGTCGGCAGGGCAAGTACTGGCCCCCGGTCCGGCGCATCGATCAGGCCTACGGCGACCGGCACCTGGTGTGTGCCTGCCCGCCCCCGGAGGCGTTCGCCTAGCGCGCCGTCGGCCTGCGCCGGCCTGCGCCGGCCCCAGGCTACGATGAGGATCAATGAGCATGGCCAAGGCGCCGGCGAGCGCCGCTGATCAGTCGGGTGCCGTCCCTGGGCCGGCCATCCATACTGAGGACCTCACGAAGATCTACGCGGGGACCGACTTCACGGCGGTCGACCGGCTGAACCTCGACGTCCAGGCCGGGGAGATCTTCGGCCTGCTGGGCCCGAATGGGGCGGGCAAGACCACCACCGCGGGCATGCTGACCACGCGCGTGGTGCCGACCTCCGGGCGGGCGTTCATCTCCGGGGTGGACGTCGCGGCGCATCCGGCCCTGGCCAAGCAGCTCAGCGGGATCGTTTCGCAGCAGAACACCCTGGACCGCCAGCTCACCGTCTGGGAGAACCTGTACTTCCACGGCCGGCTGTTCGGGATGGGGGCGAAGGTCTCCCGCCGGACCGCCGATGAGCTGCTCGAGCAGTTCCAGCTGTCGAAGTGGGCCAAGGCGTCGGTGTACGCCCTGTCCGGGGGCATGGCCCAGCGGCTCATGGTGGCGCGGGCCATCTTCCACCGCCCGTCCGTACTCTTCCTCGACGAGCCGACCGCCGGGCTGGACCCGCAGAGCCGTCTCGCGCTCTGGGACATGCTGCGCGAGCTGCACGGCGAGGGGCAGACCATCCTGCTGACGACGCACTACATGGAGGAAGCGGACCAGCTCTGCGACCGGGTCGCCATCATGGACCACGGCCGCCTGCTGGCGCTGGACACTCCGGCCGCGCTCAAGCAGAGCATTGACGCGGACACGGTCGTCACGGTCAGGACCGCCGGCGACCCCCAGAAGCTGGCCGACCTGCTCAGCCACGATGTGGCGGGCGTCACCCGGACCCGTCTCATGGACGGTGGGGTCGAGCTGCACATGCACGGCGCCGACCGGCTGGTCCCGCGGATCGTCCTGTCGGCCGAGCGGGGCGGGTTCGACCTGAACGACGTCTCGGTCTCCGAACCCAGCCTGGAGACAGTGTTCATCAACCTCACCGGCCGGGAGCTGCGCGACTGATGACGACCTCCGTAGCGCCTAAGGCGCCCACCCAGCGGATCGGCGGCGGCCCGACCCGGTCGGTGGCCGCCGCGAGCTGGACCGCGCTGGGTGCCCTCCTGCTGCGCGACCTCCTCGTCCTGCGCAAGCATTTCTGGGAGTTCGTGCTCCGTACGCTGATTCAGCCGTTCCTGCTCTGCTTCGTCTTCCTCTTCGTCTTCCCGAAGATCGGCCAGGGCATCGGCGGCGGGCACGGCACCGGCGCGGAGTCCGCGTTCGCGACGATTCTCGTGCCCGGCGTGGTCGGCATCTCGGTCATGTTCCAGGGCGTGCAGTCGATCGCCCTGGCCATGGCCCAGGAATTCGGCTTCACCCGGGAGATCGAAGACCGGGTTCAGGCCCCCTGCCCGATCTGGCTGGTCGCCGTGGCCAAGGTGCTCTCTGGCGCGGCTCAGGGCATCCTGTCGGCCGCCATCGTGCTGCCGATCGCCTCGGTCGTGCACGCGCCGGGGGTGGAGGCTCACCTGTCGCTGCACTGGTGGATCATCGTGACGTTCGTTCCGCTGGCCGCCGTCTCGATGGCCGGCCTCGGGCTGGTCTTGGGCACCAGCTTCGAGCCGCGCAACATTGGCCTGATGTTCGGCTTCATCATCCTGCCGATCACCTTCCTCGGGGGCACCTACTACTCCTGGAACAAGCTGGCGCCGGTCACGGTGGGCGGCTGGCACTGGCTGCAGACGCTGGTGCTCATCAACCCGCTCATCTACGTGAACGAGGGCATGCGGGCCGCGTTCACGCTGGCTCCGCACATGCACCTTTACATCGTCTACCCCGTGGTAATCGCCTTCGGCGCCGGGTTCCTCGCCCTCGGCCTGCGCAACTTCCGTCGCCGGGTGCTTTCCTAACCACCCCGGAGGCGTCCGAGGGCGGGCGGCGCGGCTGGCGGGATACGGCGTTGCCCTTTAACATTCCGGCATGAGCGCCGAAGGGCCGGAGCCGTCCGGCACGACCGCTGAGACGCATGCGCCGGATGAGGCCGCCGAAAGGCTGGCGGATCCGGCCGACCGGCCCGGGCCGCCCCAGGGACCAGATCCAGCGGATTCCGTCGCCGAGGGCATGGGTTACCTGGACCAGGCCATTGAGGCGTTCTCCCGGGCCTGCCAGTCGGCGGACGGCGACATCATGCCGCTCGCCGTCGAGCTGCTGGCCCGGACCCTGCCGCTACGGGGCCGCGACGCGGACGCGGCCCTGGTCTGGCAGCACGGCTTGGAGGATCCCGACCCGGCCGTCGAAACCGCCGTGCGGACCCGGTTGCGCCGCGCGTTCGGCGGCGATGAGGTCCCGGCCGACGGCGAGGGCGCGGACCCGACCTGGTGGGAGGGGTTCGTGGAGGCCGCGGTGTGCTACGGCACGCTGCCGCTGCTGGCCAATGAGATCTTCGGCGCCCTGGACCAGATGTACTCGCTGGCCGCCCTGCCGCTGGCGCAGGGCGGGGGCCGGGCTCGTGACCTGCGGGAGATCATGCTCAGCGCGGTCCGGGTGCCCAGCCAGTACGCCTGGGGCGAGGGCCTGCACGAAAGCTTCCGGGCCCGCCTCCGTGACGCCATGGGCGCCAGCTCCGATGTCCTCCCCCCCCACTGGCCCGACTAGCTGTGCTTGCCTGGGGGGCGTCCCCCCGGACGGCGTCCGCCCGGGTCGCTGGGCCGGTCACGATCGTCTGACAGAAAAACGCCTGAATAGTTGTTTCCCTTTGGGGTGACGCTTATCTCTTTGTGTGCGATTCTGTCTCATGCTTCAAGGGCGGCGGCGGGCGTATTTCTTATGCACGGCCTGCCGCGAGACGCCGAGCACGTCGGCTATTTCCTGCCAGGACCAGCCGTGCGACCGGGCGTTGCCCACCTGCAGCGCCTCCAGGTGTTCCAGCCGCCGCCGCAGGGCAGCCACCGCACGCAGGCCGGCGCGC
Organism: Streptosporangiaceae bacterium; assembly: GCA_050014855.1. Classification (GTDB taxonomy): domain Bacteria; phylum Actinomycetota; class Actinomycetes; order Streptosporangiales; family Streptosporangiaceae; genus Bog-532. The sequence continues at coordinate 4,192 of JBEKCN010000424.1, forward strand.
GGGTCCGCACTGTCGGCGGCCGAGGCTAGTTCCGGAGCCGACTCGTCCGCCGTGGTCCCGGGAGCCGTTTCGTTCCTCATGCTCGTCAACGTAGGTTGACAGGTACCATTGTGTCAACCTACGTTGACGCGAATTCCGAAGCGTTTCCGGCAGGCTCTTAACAGCCGATTACGGTCCGCCCGGTTGCTGAACACGGCGCTCCGCCGGCACGTATTAATGAGTAGTAGCTATCCCGTGACCCCATCGATGCCGGAGGATCAGCTGTGACCCAGCACCGCGTGCCGGAGACGACCCGGCGCGGCATGCTCGCCGGCGTGGGCCTGGCCAGCCTGGCGGGCCCGCTCGCCGGCTGCTCCGGCGGTTCCGCCAGCACCGCGAGCGCGACGGCATCCAGCAGCGGCGGCGCGGCTGCGGCGGGCGGCCAGGCGGCCGGCCCCGGCGGTGCGCTCACCAGTACCGGGACCATCCCGGTGGGCGGCGGCAAGATC
>JBEKCN010000425.1:0-4679 GCA_050014855.1 Streptosporangiaceae bacterium
CAGGGGCGCGCTCGATCTCGCCTTGGGAGAACGGCCACAGCTCGATGATCTCCATCCGGCCAGGAAGCGCGTCGGGCAGGTCACGCAGGGCAAGTACCTGGGCCGAGCCGGTCAGCAAGAACCGGCCCGGCTCCGGGTCCGGGTCCACGACCACCTTGATCGAGCGGAAGAGTTCCGGGGCTAGCTGAACCTCATCGATCACCATGAGCCCGTCATGCTCGACGAAGCTTGCGGGGTCATCATGAGCCGCGCGGGATGTGGCTGGGTCGTCCAGCAGGCGGACCACTGCACCGGGGCTGGCCTGAGCGGCGAGCCGGGCCAGGGTACTCTTACCTGTCTGGCGGGCACCGTTGAGAGTGACCACTCGGGTATCGGCCATTGCTTCGGCCAAGAGTTCCTGAGCTCGGCGGGGAACTAGCTGCTGGATCGGCTGCATCACAGCAGTATGCCTGGCCGGTTTGGTGTTTGTGGTCATCTGGCCGCTAATTTGGTGGTCGTCTGGCCGCACATCAAGTGGTCACCTGGACGGGTGGTGTTGCATCAGTTGACCGTCCGGTATTGCGGAGCGCGGTGACCGCTGCACTCAGCGATAGACGGTGACATGGTCCACGGTGACGCCGCGCTCGGCCAGCAGATCCTCGACATCGCGATAGGACAGGCCGTAGCGCAGGTACCAGCGGACCGCGACCGCGATCACCTCCCGCGGGAACCGGAAGCCAGCAAACACTGAGGTCACACCGCGCGTCGTCACAGAGCCAGTCTCCGGCCCTCCGCGATCGGATAACGCAACAGAGCCGAAGCGCTCCACGTACTTCCCTTGCGGCCTGAATTGGGCAAGAATCGGCGGCGTTCCCGTAGCAGAAATCTCTGATTACCGGGGAAATAACGGAGGATATTCATGAGCAGCCCCTACGAGCCTTACCCGCAGGACCCGTCAGGCGGTTACGAGCAGCCGCCGTATCCGCCGCAGGGCGGCTGGGACCCCAGCCAGCGTGGCTACCTGCAGGGCGGGCCCGTCGGCTTCGGGCAGGCGATCTCCGAAGGTTTCAAGAACCTCGTCACCTTCAACGGCCGCGCATCACGATCCGCGTTCTGGTGGTTCTTCCTCGGCGCCATCATCATCGATCTGATCGGCGCCATCATCGGGAGGTCGGCCCATGCCGTCGCAATCCAGTACATCATCTCTGTGGTCGTCGCTATCGGGACTCTAAGCCTGTCGGTCCGCCGGCTGCACGACTCCGGCAAAAGCGGCTTCTGGTGGCTCATCGGCTTCATCCCCATCATAGGCACCATCACGCTGATAGTGTTTTACTGCCTTCCTGGGACGCCCGGGCCGAACAAGTACGACGCGTAGCGGGACAGCCGCCCGGGTGTAACTGAAGCTAAGCCTTGATCGACCGCGTCAATTGCTGCCTACTTAGGCGAGTCGACGCGAAAGGTGCCCTCTAGGCTAGAACGACGGGAGTTCCTGCCGCTTCCGTCGTTCTAGTGTCGCATGGCGTTAATTCTTTGACGGTTTGATTTTGGTGAGCAGCTCGTCGGCGTCATGGTCCGAGTAAAGGGCTGGCAGCGGTCGTTGTAGGCGTCGACGGCGGTGGTGAGGTCTTTGACGGAGGTGAAGGTGCCGCGGCGGATGGCCTGGCGGGTGATGGTGCCGAACGTCTCGACCATGTTCAGCAAGGAGCATCCTGTCGGCGTGGAGTGCAAGGTGATCCGCTGGTTCGCCGGCTCTGCCAGCCACTGGCGGACTTCGGGATGCTTGTGCGTGCCGTAGTTGTCGAGCACGACGTGCAGGGGCAGTGTTGCATTGGCTGATCGCGGCAAAGCGGGAGACTGACACGATGACGTCGCCGCGCGCCTCTTCAGTATTTGCTGGCTTCCGCTTTCCGCGGGAGGTGATCGCGGTCGCGGTCCGCTGGTACCTGCGACTCGTCCTACCGGGACGTTGAGGAGCTGCTGGCCGAGCGCGGTGTCACCGTGAACCACGTCACGGTCTGTCGCAAGGTGCAGCGGTTTACTCCCGAGTTCATCGAGGCTGCCCGCCTGTGCCCCCACATTCCGGGCCACTGCGCGCAGGCACCATCCCGGCCGAGGTCACTACCGACCGGGCACCCGCCTATCCGCGGGTCTTGGACGAGCTGATCCCCTCGGCGCTGCACACCGTCGAGCGGTATGCGAACAAACTCGGTCGAGACTGATCATGGCCGACTGAAGGCCCGGCTGCGGCTGATGCGCGGACTGAAGCGCTGCCGGTCCGCGCGAATTCTTGCCACCGGGCATGCGTCCGTCCAGGACATTCGCCGTGGCCACTACGACCTCGCCACGCTCTGGCATACGCGCCGATCGGCCAACGCAACACTGCCCGGCCACGTGCGTGGGCTGCCGGCATGTACGTAAGGGTGTGTCCGAGAGGGACTTGAACCCCACGGCTGTGACCTGCGGTGTTGCTGACCCAGCCGATGCCGAGAAGCGAATATCCGCAGGTCAGAGCTACGCCATATGTGTCCGAGGGGGGATCGACCCCATTACCCCATATTGCTCTATAAGCCACAGCGCCGAGATAAATCTGTAGCGCGTTTGCACCTGTTGGCTAGCCTTGTGCGTTTCTTACCTGCAGAAATGCCCTCCTTTCAGGCCGCAGGGGACGCGATCTGCAACTGAGCTCAACTAAGGAACCGAGTTGAACCCCCACGGGAACCGAGTCGAACCCCCACGGCGCTGGCCGCTTATGAGGCGGTCACGCGGCTGATCCATCCGCATCACGTGTCGGATCTGATTGCGGTCGCGCTGGCCGCGCTGGCCGGGTTCGCGGGTAACGAGCTGGCGGCCCGGTACCGGATCCGGGACGGGCCGCAAGATCGGCCCAGCAAACGCGGCCAGCGTGACCACAATCGCGCCCTTCGGGCACAGTCTTTCTCCGGCGGCACCTGCCGGCTGCGGTCAGTGCCTGGCGGGAGCGTGGTGATCGTGATGGCCGTCTGCAGCGCCAGGAGCGCCGCCCATCATCTTGAGCATGGCGATGCCGCCGCTGCGGACGAACCGGTAGCACATGGCTGCGGCGAGCAGCAGGAAGATGATGTTGAGCACGGTGGTGTAGTTCCACTGGATGGAAGCCTCTAGCACCTTGGCGTGCCGGCTGGCCGGGATGAGGCCGAGCCCGCCGAAGATCAGCTCGGTGAGGTACCCGGCAGCGGCCATGGTGGCGTAGAAGGTGGCCAGGATGAACAGCATCATCTTGGTGCCGTAGTACTTCCGGTAGATGACCAGGATGGGCACGATGATCAGGTCAGCGAAGATGAACGCCACGACCCCGCCGAAACTGATCCCGCCGTTCCACAGCACCGCGGCGAGGGGGACGTTCCCGATCGAGCAGACGAAGCTCAGCAGGCTGACGACCGGCCCGATCAGCGGCCCCCAGAGCTTCGACACCAGGGGATGCCCGGACAGGAACAGGTGGCCCCAGAAGCTGTCCGGTACCCAGGCGGCGACCGCCCCGGCGATCAGCAGCCCGATCGCAATGTCCCGGATGACTGCCGCCCATTCCATCACGAAAATGTGCGATATCGAGGTGAAGGCATTCCGTGACCGGAGCCGCTGCCAGAGGCTCCCCTCCCCCTGGATAGTCATGTCCATCGCGGCGTGGCCTTCCATCGACCCGGCCAGGCCCTTGGCGGCCTGCGCCGCGGCGGCGTCCAGCAGCCGCTGGCGCAGGAAGAGCCGGAACAGCAGTGCCAGCAGGATGATCATGATCGGGCCGCCGATGAACTCGGCCAGAGTGAACTGCCAGCCGATGAGCAGGGCCAGGATGATGCCGAGCTCGACGACCAGGTTGGTGGAGGCGATCTCGAAGGCCATCGCGGCGGTGAAGCTGGCGCCCTGGCGGAACAGCGACCTGGCCAGCGCCACGGCGGCGTAGGAGCACGAGGAGGAGGCCGCGCCGAACCCGGCCGCCAGCGCCAGCGTCTTCGGCCGGTCGTCCCCCAGCCGCCGGATGATGGTGGAGCGCCGCACCACCGCCTGCACCAGAGCGGACAGGGCGAAGCCCAGGATCAGCGCCCACAAGATCTCCCAGGTCATCGACCCGCTGATCGCGAGCGCATGACCCAGGGCATGCAGCCACCTCATGGGACTCCTCCTCTGCTGCTGGCCTTGGCAGGACGCGCTGGCAGCGACCTGGGCCGGCGCGTCCTGCACCGGGAGCCCGGCGGCGGTGCCTTAACGGGCCTGTGCCGGCCTCGATGCGCGAAGCCGTGGCCGGAGCTGCCCGGTGTCACAGACACAGCTGACTCCCTCTGCCATCAGGGCATTCCGGTCCTCACTATACCCGCAGGGGGTATCGTGGGCGCCGACGGCGCGGCAGGTTGAGCCAGCGTCAAGCTCAGGTCTTAGAGGCGGATGACCTGGCGGATCGTGGCGGCCACCTCGCCCAGGCTGGCCTGGCCGTCGTCCTCGGAGGCGCGTGCCGCGTTCACCACGCAGTGGTGCAGGTGATCGGTGAGCAGCCGACCGATACCTCCTGCAGGGCCCGGGTGACCGAGGCGACCTGGACCACCACATCGGGGCAGTAGGTGTCGGCGTCGACCATCTTCTGCAGGCCGCGGACCTGGCCCTCGATCTTGCGGAGCCGCGACAGGTAGTCCGCCTTGCCCGAGGCGTACCCGCGGCGGGGGCGCTGGCCG
>JBEKCN010000426.1:0-4674 GCA_050014855.1 Streptosporangiaceae bacterium
TGGCACTGGGCGCACCCACGCGACTCGCGGGTCCCGTGGGAGCGGGCCGTCCGGGTCCCGCTGCCGACCGAGGCCACCCGGCGCAAGCGCGCGGCGATCGACTGCTTCGACAGCCAGCTCCGGCCGCGGGGCCCGCAGCAGCCGGCGGTGCTGCCGCCCGGGGTCATCGCGCACTTCATCCGCGACCAGGAAGTACTGATCCGGTGACGGCCGGACCTGAAGGCGCCAGAAGCGAGGCACAGCGGGTCACGCTCGGCGCCGGGTACTTCGACGGCCAGTACGCGGCCACACCGGACCCCTGGGGGTTCACGTCCCGCTGGTACGAGCGCCGAAAGTACGCGATCAGCGTGGCCATGCTGCCCACGGAACGGTACCGGAGCGGGTTCGAGCCGGGCTGCTCCATCGGCGTGCTGACCTCGATGCTCGCCGCCCGCTGCGGCACCCTGCTGGCCTGCGACGTGGCCTCGTCCGCCGTCGCGGCGGCCGCCCGGCGGACCGCCTCGTTCCCGCAGGTGCGGGTCGAGCAGCGGGCACTGCCCGGCGGCTGGCCCGGGGGCCGTTTCGACCTGGTGGTCTTCTCCGAGATGCTCTACTACCTCGGCGACGAGGACCTGCGCCGGACGCTCGATCTGGCCACCACGGCGCTGGAGCCCGGCGGCACCCTGCTGGCCGTGCACTGGCGGCATCCGGTGGCCGACTATCCGCGCACCGGCGATGAGGTGCATGCGGCGCTCGCTGCGCGGCCGGAGCTGACCCTGCTCGCCGATCACCGGGAGCCGGACTTCCTGGCCCAGGTCTACCTGGCCGTCCCGGCCGGCACGGACCCGGCGTCGGTATCGGTGGCCGCGGCCGAGGGCCTCACGTGACGGCCCGTCCTGACGGGCCCGGCGTGATCAGTTCCATCGGGGTCGTCGTGCCCGCGCACGACGAAGAAGAGCTGCTGCCCGGCTGCCTGGCTGCCTTGCGCGAGGCGGCCGCGCTGGCCGCCGCGGAACGGCCGGGCCTTCGGGTGCGGATCGTGGTGGCCGCCGACGCCTGCTCTGACGGGACGGCCGCCCTGGCCCGGCGGGCCGGCGCGGCGGTGGTGCCGGGCAGCGTGCGGAACGTGGGCCGGGCGCGGGCGGCCGGCCTGCGCGAGGTGCTGCGCACCAGCCGGGGCCGGACCGGCTGGCTCGCGACCACCGACGCGGACTCGCTGGTGCCGCCGCACTGGCTGACCCAGCAGCTGCGGTACGCCGATGCCGGCTGGGAGGTGGTGGCCGGGACGGTGACGGTGGCCGACTGGGCCGGCCACTCCGCCGCTACGGCCACCGCGTTCCACCACGAGTACGGGGGGTGGCAGGGCCCGCACCCGCACGTACACGGCGCCAACCTCGGCTTCACCGGCCTGGCCTACCTGGCGGTGGGCGGATTCCCGGCGCTGCGGACCGCAGAAGACCACGCACTGGTGACCGCCCTGGAGGCGCAGGGCCGCCGGGTACTGCGGACCGCATCGCTGCCGGTGGTCACGTCGGCCCGGTCCAGCTACCGGGCCCCTGCGGGCTTTGGCCACCACCTCACTACCCTAGGCGGCGGGACTGGCTCACTGCTGGACGCGTCGTGAGAGGGAAGTGGCGGGATGTTCGACAAATTCGCGCTGGAGTACATCGACGCCGGCCCGGTCAAGCTCCGGGTCCGCCACGGCGGCTCCGGATACCCGGTGCTGCTGCTGCACGGGCATCCCCGTACCCACACCACCTGGCACCGGGTCGCTCCGCTGCTCGCGGGAGAGTTCAGCGTGGTCTGCCCGGACCTGCGCGGCTACGGCCTCTCGTCAAAACCGCCGGCCACCGAAGATCACGGCACCTACAGCAAGCGGGCCATGGCCGGGGACAGCCTGGCCCTGATGCGCGAACTCGGCTATGAGCGCTTCGCGGTCGTCGGGCACGACCGCGGCGCCTACGTAGCCTTCCGGCTGGCCATGGACCATCCCGACGCGGTCAGCCACCTGATCGTCGCCGACGCCGTCCCGATCGGCGAGGCGCTGGCCCGCTGCGATGCCCGGTTCGCGCAGGCCTGGTATCACTGGTTTTTCCTCGGTAACCCGAAGGCCGAAGCGCACCGGATGATCAGCGCCGACCCGGACGCCTGGTACGGGAGCCAGGACAAGCGCGCACTGATGGGCGAGGAGAACTGGGCGGACTTCATGGCCGCGATCCACGACCCGGCCACGGTGCTGGCCATGTGCGAGGACTACCGGGCCGGGCTCGGGCCTGACCGGTCCGCCGACGACGCCGACCGGGCCGCCGGGCGGCGGATCCGCTGCCCGGCCCGGATCCTGTGGGCGACCCGCGACGACATGGAGTACCTGTACGGGGACGTGATCGCCGTCTGGCGGGCGTGGGCCAACGACGTCTCGGGCGCACCGATCGAGTCCGGCCACCACCTGGCCGAGGAGGCGCCCGGGCCGTTCGCCGAACAGATCGCGGCCTTCGTCACACCGGCCCCCGCCGCCGGGCGGCGTACCTTCGGAGCTTGAGCAACCTGCCGACACCGCCGCTGCCATCGCTCCCGCTGCGCCCCCGGGTAACTTGAGGTGGTATGACCCCGCTCATCGGCATTACGACCTACAGCGACGTCGCCCGGTGGCGTGACTGGGCGGTGCCCGCCGCCGTGCTGCCGCGGACCTACGTGGACGCGGTGCGCCGGGGCGGCGGGCGGCCAGTGCTGCTGCCGCCCGGCGGCACGGCCGCGGAGGCGGCTCTGACCCTGGCCGACCTCGACGGGCTCGTCGTGGCCGGCGGCGACGATGTGGACCCGGCCCAGTATGGGGCGACGATGCACCCCGCGACCGGCCGGCCCAACGCCGAACGCGATGCCTGGGAGCTGGCCCTGCTCGACAGCGCGCTGGGGACGGGGCGCCCCCTGCTCGCCGTCTGCCGCGGGATCCAGCTGCTCAACGTCATCCGCGGCGGGACACTGCACCAGCACCTCCCGCACATCGTCGGGCACGAGGAACATTCCGGGCTCGCCGACGACTTCGGCCAGCATATGGTCCGGATCGGCGAAGCGGGCCTGATCGGGAAGATCCTCGGCCCGAACGGAACCAGCCCGAACGGAGCCCGCGCCGGTGACGCGGACCGGGCGGGCTTCGACTGGCCGGCGGCCACAGGGACCGGGGCCGGTCACTGGCTCGAGGTGCCTACCCACCATCATCAGGCCGTCGACCGGCTGGGCGACGGGCTGGTGGCCATGGCCTGGGCGGCGGACGGGACCGTGGAAGCCGTCGAGCTCACTGCGGCCGGGGCGGCGGACGGAGCGGGCTTCGCCATCGGCGTGCAGTGGCATCCGGAGGAAGGCGAGGACCCGCGGCTGTTCCGCGCGCTGATCGACGCGGCGCGCCGTTTCAGCAGGCGACGGTCTATTCTTGGTCCATTACGCAGCCGGACCGCCGCTGCATCTCGCCGAGAGGCACACCGCCGTGCCGGACCCGGCGCGGGGGATGCAGGCGCCAGGAGCGGGTTGAGGCGCCCGAATCCGCAGTGGGATAACGGATCTTGACCTTGCCGGACACGTCGCGTGTGGTGTCAGCCGCCGTGGTGTGGCGGCCTGAGTCGTGTCTCGAACTCGCGCAGACCCTGCAGGCCCTCAAGCGTGACGGCTGGCCGGGCAATGGCGCGCCACTGAGCTTCGGCGCGCCGCCTGATCCCCTGCATGTGGCGGTGGGCCATCGCGAAGTCGCCGAGGGACAGCGCCGCGGCTATGCCACCCCAGGACCGGCCCCGCAGCCGCACGGATGCCCCAGTGCCGCCCGCGGAGCATCCAGATATGGGCGGCCAGCGCGGCAACGGGTCTGGGTACCAACGTCGCACGTAACGGCGGCTACGGCGCTTTAGCGAACCGAGTCGCCTGTGACCGCGTGTGACGCGGCACCGGGACGGGCCGATGAGTTTTCCCGCTCGAACCGGTCGTAGGTGTAGTAACCACAACTGCAGGAGGTGCAGGATGACCAGCACAGCAACGACCGGGATCCGCCAGATCAGCCTGGTGTGTGTTCCGACGCCCGACCAGGACAAGGCGATCGAGTTCTACGAGTCGATCGGCTTCGAAAAGCGCACCGACACGCCGTTTGGTGGTGGCTACCGCTGGGTGGAGATCTACCCGCCGGAGGGGACGGCGGGGATCGCGCTGGCACCGCCGCGGCCCGGGACCGAGGTCAGGCCGGTGGAGACCGGGATCACGCTGACCACCGCCGACATCGATGCCACTCACGCCGCTTTGCACTCTCGCGGGCTGGATGTTGACGCGGAGGTGTCGCGGATGGGCGACCCGGTGCCGCCGATGTTCTGGTTGCGGGATCCCACCGGCCACTCGCTGATGGTGGTCGAGCAGCTCTGAGCGCCGCAGCACGCAGAGACGGACACTTCCCGCAGCGCTGAGGTCGCCGCCGGCCAGTTGGGCATCGACCGGGAGCAATCGGCGCTGGAGGCCGGCCGCCGCCTGGTCATCTCTGCCGACTTCCACAAGGCCTATCAGTCGCTGGCCGCATTGACGGCGTCGACCCGCTCTGGTGCTGGGCCCACATCCGGCGGTATTTCCTGCGGGCCGCGGCCGCTCACCCGATCAGCTCGGCGACTGGGCCGATGCGTGGACCGAGCGGATCGCGGTGCTGTACCGGGCGCACCACGCCCTGGC
>JBEKCN010000427.1:0-4673 GCA_050014855.1 Streptosporangiaceae bacterium
TCAGGCTCTGGCCGGTTGCCTGGCCGGTGTCGCAGCTGATGAGCTCAGCCGTGATCGGCTCCAGCATCGCCAGCGGCCGAGGGGTTCACCACACGCGACGGCCCACGCGAACACCCACATAGTTCGGCCCGTCCGGAAGTGGAGGTGACCGCGTCAGGCGCGGATGGGGCGTACGGGCCCGGCGGGCTCGGGCGGGCCGGGTGCCAGCGGAACGGCGGGTTTCCCGGGCTGGCCGGTGCCAGCGGGGTGGCTGGGGTTGATCGGGTGTGCGTAGGCTGTGGGAGTGGGTCCCGTCCGGGCCGGGCCGGCGACCGCGGGCAGGGTTTTCAGGGGCGTTGAGGGCCGTGGCGGAGCAGACTGGTCTGAGGTTCGCGGGGTTACTGCGGCAACTAAGGGCCGAGGCTGGGTTAACGCAGGAGGAGCTGGCGGAGGCGGCGAGCCTGTCGCCGCGGTCGGTCAGCGACCTGGAACGGGGAATCCACCGCACCGCCCACCGGGACACGGCCGGCCTGCTGGCCGATGCGCTGGGCCTGACCGAGCCGGTGCGCGCGCTGTTCGTCGCCGCCGCGCGCGGACGCGGGCCGGCCCCAAAGGTGCTGGCGGCCAGGCAGGGCCAGGCGCCGGGAGCCTTCCAGGCCGCGGCGACCCGGACGCTGCCGCGCGATATCGCCGCCTTCACCGGCCGGCAGGCTGAGCTGGCCCAGCTGATGGGGACGATGGCCAGCATGACGGCTAGTGGCGGGGTGGTCGGCATCCACGCGATCGGAGGCATGGCCGGGGTCGGCAAAACGACCTTCGCGGTGCACGCCGCGCACCGGCTGGCCGGGAACTTCCCCGACGGCCAGTTGTTCCTGCCGCTGCACGGGCACACCCCCGGACGGCAGCCGGTCCACCCGGGCGACGCGCTGGCCAGCCTGCTGCTGACGGCGGGAGTTCCGGCGGTGCAGATCCCGCCCGGGGTGGAGGCGCGGATGGCGCTGTGGCGGGGCTGGCTGGCTGGCAGGCAGCTGCTGCTGGTCCTCGACGATGCCGTCGGCAGCGAGCAGGTGCTCCCGCTGCTGCCAGGCGCCTATGGGAGCCTGGTGCTGGTTACGAGCAGGCGCCACCTGTCCGCGCTGGACGACGCGAGGACGATCAGCCTGGACATCCTGCCGCCCGATGAGGCGGCCGGCTTGCTAGTCCGGCTGGCCGGCCGGCCCGGGCTCAGCCCGGCAGACCCGGCGGTCCGGAAGATCACCCGGCTGTGCGGGTACCTGCCGCTGGCGATCGGGATGCTGGCCCGCCAGCTGCAGCATCATCCCGCCTGGTCGCTGGCTGATCGGGCCGCCGAGCTGTCGGCAGCGCAAGACCGGTTGGAGCTGATGGCCACTGAGGACCTCTCCGTCACGGCCGCGTTCAACTCGTCGTATGAGGACCTCACACCCGAGCAGCGGCGGCTGTTCCGGCGGCTCGGGCTGCACCCGGGCACTGACATCGACGGCTACGCCGCCGCTGCCCTGGACGGCGCCGGCCTGGCCACCGCCCGCCGCGGCCTGGAGGCTCTGTACGACCACTACCTGCTCACCGAGCTGGCCCACGGCCGGTACCGGCTGCACGACCTGATCCGCGCCCACGCCCGCTCCCTCGCCGATCGGCTTGACCCGGATGGTGACCGGGAGCTGGCCACCGCCCGGCTGCTGGATTACTACCAGCACACCGCCGCCGCCACCGACGCCCTCCTGGCCCGCCAGGCCCGCCCCGCCGCCGCGGGCCACGCGACACCGGCCGCTGTTCCTGTCCTGGCCGACCCCGTGCAGGCCCTCGCGTGGGTCCGGGCCGAACGCGCCAGCCTGCTCGCCTGCCTGGACCAGGTCACCGGAACCGGCCAGCACGCCCGCATTATCGCCCTCACCGCCGGCGTCGCCGCCCTGCTGAGCCATGACGGCCCGTGGGCCGAGGCCATCACTCGCCATGCCACTGCGCTGCGCGCTGCGCGGCACCTCGGCGACCGGCCCGGCCAGGCCGGCGCTCTGACCAACCTGGCGGACGTGCGGCGGCTGACCGGTGACGTTTCTGGCGCGGCCCGGGACCTGGAGGAGGCGCTGGGCATCCACCGCGACCTCGGCAACCGGCTCGGCCAGGCCGACGCCCTGACCTACCTGGGGGACGTACGGCGGGCGACCGGGGACTACCCGGGCGCGGCCCGGGACCTGGAGGAGGCGCTGGGCGTCCACCGCGACCTCGGCAACCGGCTCGGCCAAGCCAACGCCCTCACCTGCCTGGGCCGTGTGCGGCGGCTGACCGGGGACTATCCCGGCGCGGCCCGGGACCTGCAGGAGGCGATGGGCATCTACCGGGACATCGGCGAGCGGGGCGGTGAGGCCGAGTCCGTCAACGAGGCCGGGACGCTGCACAGGGTCTGCGGTGACCTGGCCGGGGCCGGGTCATGCCACCAGCAGGCGCTGGGCCTGGCCCGCCAGATCGGCAGCTCCTGGGATGAGGCCCACGCGCTGGCTGGCCTGGGCCGGTGCGCTCTTACCGCCGGCCACACCGCCGAGGCAGACGACAAGCTGCGGCAGGCGCTGAAGATCTTCCAGCGGATCGGGGCGGCCGAAGCCGCCGACCTTTCCCGCGAATTGGGCGCCCTGACCAAGGCGGGGCCAACCGGGTAGAGACCGCGACGTTCCAATGCACCATCCGGCAGCATCCCAGGCACGCCAGCCGACTGCAGCACACAGGGATTGACAAAGCCAGGCCAGCAATAATGGGCCGACTTTGATGTGCTTTCTGGACTGCGCGATGTGCCCTGTCTGCGGCCAGTGCCCGACGTACGCGGTCATGGCCGATGAGCCTCAATCCACACGAGCGACGGAGCCTGCGCCGACAACTTCAGCAAAGAGAAACACCTGCCGCCCACGCGCGGGAAGCGCAGCGTGACGCCGGAACAGCGCCGTTTGCGTGCTCCCGCTCGGCGATGGCCTGGGACCCGGATCAGCGCAGTCAGAGGTCTGGCTTGAAGATGGAGGCGACATAAGTCGGCTAGATCGTGGCTCCGTGACAGCGGAAGCTGGCAACTCGACCGTTGGCCACCTCGAGGGAGCGGCCTCGGCTCGAGTAGCGGCCTGCCCGTATCTGCAGGGTGTGGCGTCCTGGCTCGAGCGGCGTCTCGACTGTGTCGTGGAGCTTGATGGAGCCGACGGTCTTGCTATCGACCGTGATCTCGAATATGCCGCGCTGGAGCTCAATGCCGGCGGTTTCCCGCGTCAACCTGATTGTTGCTGACACTGTGCTTCCTTCCTCTGGGGTGCTCTCATGAGGCCGGGATGTGCTGGCAGCTTCCGGGCGCTCGTCTCAGGGACGTCCGCCGGTGATGAGCCGTTCACGGCCCAACATCGCCGCCACGGCCCGCCATCCGAGCCCGTCTACGAGGAGCAGGGCGGCGGCGAGGCCGAGCGCCAGGCCGGCCGGCGGGCTAATCACGGCTGCCGAAGATCCTCCGGCGGACGATGGCGGGACCGGGCCTGATTCCGGCCCGGACCAGCTCGCCGCATAATGCATCCGGCCGGGGAATGGGCCGGTCACCCGGTGAGCGGCCCATTCCCTGATAACCGGCGGCCAGATCGCGTGGCGTGTGACGCTGGTCGGCTCCGCTGCCCAGCGAGGGGTTACGGCTTGACGGCCCGGACGATGGCCGAGTGCATCCCGGCAACGACCTCATGGGTGGGCGCGATACTGATGCCGGTGAAGCCCGCCCGGGCCAGGCCGTCCCGGTATTCGTGGAAGGACAGCGCCCCGGCGATGCACCCGATGTGGCGGCCCCGTTCGGTGCGGTCGGCCTCGGTCAGGTGGTCTTCGGCGAGGATGTCGGAGACGCCGAAGCGGCCGCCGGACCGGAGCACGCGGAAGCTTTCGGCGAGGACCGCGGCCTTGTTGCCGGACAGGTTGATCACGCAGTTGGAGATGATCACGTCGACCGACTCGCCGGGCAGCGGGATCGATTCGATGTGCCCTTTGATGAACTCGACGTTGGTAGTGCCGGCCTTGGCGGCGTTGTCCCGGGCGAGGTTCACCATCTCGTCGGTCATGTCCAGGCCGTAGGCCTTCCCGGCTGGGCCGACCCGGCGGGCGGATAGCAGTACGTCGATGCCGCCGCCGGAGCCCAGGTCGAGGACCGTCTCGCCGGGCTGGAGGTCGGCGACGGCGATCGGATTACCGCAGCCGAGGCTGGCCGATACCGCGTCCTCAGGGATTTCGCTCTGCTCGGCCGCGTCGTACAGCCGGCTGCCGGTTGCCGTCTCCTCTTCGCTGCGGCAGGTCTCAGCGCAGGTTGCGATCCCGCCGCCGGTGACGGCGTTTGCGGCCTGGGCGTACCGGGCGCGTACCCGCTCGCGGACGTCTTCAAGGTCGTCTCGCTTCGTCACGGCCATCATGCTCCTCCGGTCGGTCAGGGCCGTCGGCTGCCTGTGGTCTGCGCGTTAGGCAGGCGGGCAGCCGATGAGTGCGCTCAGGCTGAGCAGTGCCTGGGAGCGCGCGCGGTAGTACACCCAGACGCCCCGCTTTTCCCGGTCGACCAGCCCGGCGTCATGCAGGACCTTGAGGTGGTGGCTGATCGTCGGCTGGGACAAGTCGAACGCCTCACCCAGGTCGCAGGCGCAGACCTCGCCGCCCGGATGTGAGGCCACCAGCGACATCAG
>JBEKCN010000428.1:0-4673 GCA_050014855.1 Streptosporangiaceae bacterium
GCCGTCAGACCCGGAATTCCGGGCCGCGCTGGTCGGCTACCTGGAATGGGGCACCCGGCTGGCCATGCACAACTCCCAGCCCGGCGCCGACGTTGTGCAGCAGGCCCCGGTGCCGCACTGGGGCTGGGGCGTCGCCCCGCCCTACCAGCCCTGACCCCCCCATCGCGAGCTCGCGCCTCTGCCAAGGGATCCGATCGAGGACTGCGGGAGCCATGCTGGGAGCCACCACGGCGAACCAGCCTCGGTCCATTCGTACGTCCATGAACGGCAGAGCAGCGGATCTCCGAGGATGCGGATCAGCCTGGACGGCCTCGGAACCAGTTTGGGTACCTACGGATTAGAAGGTCGTGCCCGCTGCGTGCCCGATGAGGTGGTCGACCGAGGGCTACCACGGTCACTCTTGTACAACTCCGCAAGCGTCGTGATCTGCCTTTACCCACTTCAGCCTGCGCGCCGAGGAGACCTGATAAGGAAGAGGTCATCGGCCAAACAGGTGAGAAGGACGTTCTCTTCCTCAAGCAGCTCATCGAGGCGGGGAAGTACCGGGCGGTCATCGACCGGTGCTACCCGCTTATGCCGGAGCCTCTGTGTTAGGCCATTTCCATGCATACCAGGCAATAGCCGCCGTGGTAGCAATCATTATGATTGAGAAGAATCCATAAGCCAGAGTCGGCGTTTTGGCAAATAGCGTTACGAGCTGAACAATAGTCAAAAATATGGCTGCGATGATGTTCGCCCAGCGATTTGCTCGGTACTTCAGTACCCGAGACAGGAGGATCATGGCTATTGAAATCTCAATTAATACGCCGGCGCCCAGCAAGAAGGCTTGAGTGTAATGAACGGCCGGCTTATGATTTATGAATACGCTATAATACAACGTAGTAATATCGATGTAGGCGGCGTTGAACATATAGAATATCCAGAGCAGCGAGAGTCTTTCCTTCTTGCCGTGGGCGATCGCGGTCACCGGCGGCCCTTGCTCCGTCAGGGTCCCGGTTGCGTTTCGATCATTCATCTCAGGCCATCCCTGCGGTGACCGGGGGTAGCTGACCGCCGCCAAGGCGGATCCCGGTACCTGCGGACTACGCTACGGTAGTCAAAAAAAACTAGCAATGGATTTCCAGAAACGAAGTTAACCTACCGGGAATGAAGGAGTAAGCGGGTGCCCGTTCCGGCCAGGAGGGCCACGAGGCTAGGGATCTTGCTAACGGATTTGCCAACAACGGATATGGACAACGCCGGATGCATCTGGACCCGCAGCCGTCCGCGACCCCGGCGAGCAGGCCTGTGAGACAACCACGGACTGATCTGGACGGCCGGAATCTACCTACGGATCAGTAGTGTCCGTGGCGATGAGCGGATAAGCTCGCATCAGCCCTTTCGGGGCTATGCTGCCAGGAGCGATTCTCGGATTACGTGATCAAGTTCCGGATTATCGTTAGGCGACCGCCACTGAATCGCCCAAATGTTGAGCCCTCTTTGGCGTGCCTCTTGCAACTTGTTCCGCGCTTCCGCGGACAATGCCGCATTTGTAACAAGGCGGCGCTGCTGCGCAGCACCGCACCCGGCCGCGCTTCGCGGCGGGCGTGCGGCCTGGGGGCCGACCCGCCGCGGCACGCCCGGGTCGCCTGGCACATGCGCCGAGTGTCGCTGGCCCAGCTCGGGATAGCTCTCCGGGCATGGCCGCCCGGCATGGGTCAGCGTGCGCTCCTGCCGCCGGCGGCTGGTGTGCTGCTGATCGCCTGCTCGCCGTACTCCCGCGCTGGCCATCGAGCGGCTGGCCACCTGGCAGACCACGCCGGTGGAATGGCGGCACAGCCTGGTCCGCGCGGACCGGTTCTCCTACGTTGCCCGCTGGTCCGCCCAGGACCAGGGCGCCGGTTTCGAGCCTGTCACCGGGACGAGGCAGCCGCCACCGCGCGAGCAGGCATCCCAGGCCGGAGGAGCCGATACCGGCCGCCGTGGCAGGGGTTCGGCAATGCCGCAGGGAACAGGCACCCTCTGATGCTGCGGTGTCAGGCTGCGTGGCGTTCCGGCGCTGATGCCGTTCCAGGCCGAGCTAGTTCTTCAGCGTCCAGATGATCACCTCGACCCGGTGGCGCAGCCAGTTCGGGAAGTAGCGGCACCCCGTTCGTAGGGTCGGCTGGGTGAAGGTGGCGTGACCCGGTGCTGGTGCGCCGGTTCGGGTGGTGATTCTGGCCGGTGGGTGTGACAGGTCGGCCGACGTCGTGCCGGCGGGCACCGGGTTCCGCGCCAGGGGTGCTGCGGGGGTCGCGGGAATGGGCCGTGGCACTGGTCATCCCGCTGGGGCGTGCACGGCGGCCAAGGCGGGGAGCCGGTCGGGGTGCCTGCTGCACGAGCCCGGCTCAGGGCGCGTGGCCGGCCAGATGCAGGGGTGCCGGGCCTTGACGTCAGTCGCTCCGTTAGTCAATCCTAACCGGGCGCGGCGGAGCTTCTTGATCACGTCGGCATCGTCTCGCTGGCCGCGCCGCCGGGGTGGCGGTTCCCGGGCCGTCGTGGAGGGGTGTAGGCCAGCCCGGTCAGGGCCAGGCCCAGTGATGTGCCCAAGGCCGCGGGCCATGTTGAGGATGCCATTGGCCATGCCTCAGAGCAGCCAGCGCGGGGCTGTGCCCTGCCACGATTCTACGTGATAGATACGGCGCTGAAGTGAAAGGTGGTGCCTACGCTGTTCTGGATGAACGCGCCGGGCAGGTGCCGCGCGATCGCGTGCGTGGCTTTCCAGCCCGTGCAGTGGGCGGGGACGATCACGTCGGGTGCGAGCTGCTCCAGCGCGCCGACGGTGTCGCCGATGATCGGCTCGAACAGGGGGCCGGTGAGATGGAACCCGCCGATGACCGCGTGCAGCTTGTCCACGCCGGTCAGGCGCTGGGCGTAACGGCAGATGTTGATCACGCCGGAGTGCCCGCAGCCGGTGAGGACGACGAGCCCGCGCCCGGTAACGTTAACGATCAGTGCCTGGTCGTCCAGGATCAGCGGGTCGGGCTCCCAGCTGCCGGCGCGCCAGGCTTGGTGGATGGGGAACCCCTTTTCAAAGCCGGTGACGCGGTCGACCTCGCCGGTGATCAGCACCGACCGGTCATACAGGAACGACGGCTGCCGCTGCTCGATGACGTCAAAGCCCGCTTCGTCCAGGGCGCGGCGGCTGGTGGTGGGCAGCTCGAACGGCTCACCGCCGGGAATAGTCAGCCGGCGCCGGGACCAGAACTCGGGGTGGATCAGCACCGGCAGGTTCACGCGGCCCACCCGGGCGATGAGCCCAGACAGCCCGGTGGCGTGGTCGAAGTGGCCGTGGCTGCACACGATCGCCTCGATGTCGGCGGGATCGCGGCCCAGGCGGCGCAGGTTGGCGGCGCAGCCGTCCGGTGTCACGCCGGTGTCGAACAGCAGCCGCCGCACCTGGCTGCCCTTGCGGACCTCGACCAGCGCGGAGAACCCGTGCTGGGCGAGCGGGGCGTCCGGCGCTTTGCCTTCCCGCAGCGTCGGCGCCTCCAGCATCGGCGTGTGCCGGCCCATCCCGGCTAGCGAGAGCCGCTTCGCGGGCCCCTGGTCCGGCAGCAGCATGTCCATGGTGTTGTCGCACACCGTCAGCACCGTCAGCTCATCGACCGGCTCGAGCGGAAGCACCTCGCCCTTCCACTCGGCGTTGGCCGGCAACGCCTCGACCGGGCTGCCTTCGGCATGGTTACCGGCGTCACACATCGACTGCTCCTCCCTGACCGCAGCCAGGCCAGGCTTCGTACCTCGGCCGGACCGTAACAGCAGCCCCAGGTCCGTTTGACTGGTTACGTCTGCTAGTTAACAGTTCGGGAGGGCGTTGTCGACCCAGGGGTGCGGTGTGGCGAGCCGGACGTCTGCCCGGTGAGCCGCTGGCGGGCAGCCTGCAGCGCTTTCGCGGAGATGTCCACGGCAATCACGCCAGGTGAAGTCGCCGCTGTCGGCCGGCGTGATGTCGGATTTCTGGGCCGCGTCGGCGGCGATGGATGCGGCGGTGGGTGTGACGTAGTTCCCGGCCTGGTTACGGATCGCGGCGTCGAAGAGGGCCGGCCCGTTGGAGTAGGACCGTTCGATGCAGCCGACGGAGAACGGGATGTGGGCAACGGCTTCCGCGACCCCGGTCTTCGAGCAGGTGTTAGGCCGGCACGCGGACGCGGTGTTCGGCAAGGTCGACACCGAGGCCCAGCTGGGGCTGGCCGGCGGATTCGGGATCTCCTCGATCCCGACGCTGATGGTGATCCGCGACGGGATCGTTCGCTATGCGCAGCCCGGCGTGCTGCCGGAGCCGGCGCTGGAGCAGCTGATCACCAAGGCCCGCGAGCTCGGCATGGACGAGGTCCGGGCGAGCGTCGCGGAACGTGGCGGGCCCGTCCCGTCCGGGGGTGCATGAGCCTTCCGGATTCACCGGCCGGCAATCGGCCAGGCTTCAGCTGCGATGCGGTCCTCCCCGGACTCGAACATGAAGATGGCCGGTATGGCCACCGTAGCGAGCCGGGGCCCGCTGCTGCGTCCCGGTCGAGGGTGGCAGGCCATTCACTATACCCCCATGGGTATAGTGAGCCTATGAGGCCGGGAGGTCGCTCACTGGCGGATCACCGGCGGCTGCCCACCGCAGCAGAGGGGGCTGGCATGAGCGCAGCCGGTGCAGGACAGAGTGC
>JBEKCN010000429.1:0-4661 GCA_050014855.1 Streptosporangiaceae bacterium
TCGGTCACCCTAAATCAGGCCCTCCTTGTTTCGTCGCTAGCTGACATCCGTGATACGCCGCTTGCTGACCTGGCCGAGATGAGCCCGGGAGTCGTTGACGAGGCGATCAGGCGGGTACTTCCGGAATCGCCGGTTGCCCCGGTGCCGGTCGCGGCGTTCCAGTCCGCCATCTGAGCCAAAGCCCTCAGGTGGGAAGGCGCCCTCTCCCGCTCGACCAATTCGTGCTGAAAGTGCACAGTCGCTGTGATCTGGCCTGTGATCACTGCTATGTGTACGAAAGCGCGGACCAGAGCTGGCGTGGCCGGCCAATGGGTATGCCGGATGACGTTACCCGGCGGGTCGTGGAGCGGATAAGCGAGCACGCTGCCCAGCACGGCCTGGCCTCAGTTCAGGTGGTTTTGCATGGCGGTGAGCCGCTGCTGGCCGGCCATGACCGGCTGCGTAGCATCATCGCCAGGCTGCACACGGCCCTGGATGCCGTATGCCACCTCGACCTCAGGATCCACACGAATGGTGTGCGGCTGGACGAGCAGTTCTGTGAACTGTTCGCCCAGTACGGGGTCAAGGTGGGCGTCTCCCTCGACGGCGATCGGGCTGCGAACGACCGGCACCGCCGGTACGCAAACGGCCGGAGCAGCTACGACCAGGTGGTCGAGGCCATCAAACTGCTGCGCACCAGCCGCTTCCGTCACCTGTTCGCCGGGCTGCTGTGCACGATCGACGTGGCCAATGATCCGCTCGCGGTGTACGACGGATTAATAGCGCTGAAGCCGCCGCGGGTTGACTTCCTGCTGCCCCACGCTACCTGGGATGAGCCACCCAGCCGCGGCCAGGAAACCCAGTACGCCGACTGGCTGATCGCCATCTTTGACCGCTGGCTGTCCGATGAGCGGCCGATGGGCATCCGGACCTTTGAATCCGTGCTATCCACCGCGGGCGGCGGGAAGAGTCTCACCGAGGCGCTCGGGCTCGGCCCCTCCACCCTTGCCGTCATCGAGACCGATGGCAGCTACGAGCAGGTCGACTCGCTCAAGGTGGCTTTCGACGGTGCTCCTGCGACTGGCTTGAACGTCTTCGAGCATGCCCTGGATGTCGTGGCGGAGCATCCCGGTATCGTCGCGCGGCAGCAGGGACTGAGCGGATTGTGCCAGACCTGCCGCGAATGCCCGGTCGTCGGCAGTTGCGGTGGAGGTCTCTACGCGCATCGGTACCGCTCCGGGTCGGGGTTCGCGAATCCTTCGGTGTACTGCGCCGACCTGCTCAAGCTGATAACGCACGTCCAGAGCCGCCTGCCAGCAGCGACCGCGGAAAGGCGTCCGGTGCCGAACCACGCTCTGAGCGACGGCGACTTCCGGGAGATAGCGGCTGGCTATGGGAGCGCCGCCGCGATGGGCCGGCTCATCGCAGCCCAGCGCACCCTGCAGCGTGCGTTGCTGGGCGCGGTCTACCGGGAGGCCAGGACCGGGCCGGCTGTCCCCGGGGCGGTACGCGAGACGATGCGCACTGCCTGGGCGGTGCTGGCGGCAGCCGATAGAGAGCAGCCAGAAGCCGTAGATACAGTGCTCGCTCATCCGTACAGCCGCGTCTGGGCGGCACACTGCCTCGAACGGCTGAAGCGCATCCGGTCCGCGGGCGAGCCGGATCCTGGGCGGGAATCCGGGCTGGCTGCTGGCCTCGGCCACCTTTCCGCCCTGGCCGCTGCCGTGGCGATCCGGACCGGCGGGCAGGCCGAGGTCACGATCCCGGTGATCAGCGGCGCCGTGCACTTCCCGACGCTTGGCCGGCTGGCGATGACCGCGAGCGAAGGACGCCCCGCTCCGGCCGCGGCAATTGTGGTCACCGACGGCAAAAATGCGAGCATCCGGATCGGCGGCGACTGCTGGGAGATCGCTACGGCCGGCCTGCTGGGTGGTGAGCCGTGTGCCGTCGTGAGCTTCGGCGATGGCGGATCGGCAGCGTGGCAGCCCGTGCGTACGTTGACTGCGAGCAGTTTCCATGTCGCGCTCGAAGACACCGACCCGTATCGCGACTGTCACCAGTGGCCAGCCGCGGACCGCTTGACCAGCGCAGAGGTAGCGCAGTGGCAGCAGCACTTTGCCGGCGCATGGCGCGAAATCGAGCGGAACCACCCCGCTTACGCTCCTGCGATCGCGGCCGGCCTGTCGGTGCTCATGCCGATGGCGCCAGCGCCAGCAGGCCGTGATGTCAGCGCGGCAGCCCGGCATGCGTTCGGTGCTATCGGTACGGCGCTGCCCGCGGACGCGACCACTCTCGCTCTGCTCATCATGCACGAGTTCCAGCACGTCAAGCTAGGCGCGGTGCTCGATCTCTATGATCTCTACGATCCCGCCGACAGCCGGCTTTATCACGCACCGTGGCGGGAAGATATGCGCCCGCTCGAAGGCCTGCTGCAAGGCACCTATGCGCACCTGGCCGTGTCGGATTACTGGCGCACCCGTCAGCGGGCGACCACCGGCCGCGCGGC
The DNA here is from genome assembly GCA_050014855.1 of Streptosporangiaceae bacterium. Taxonomy (GTDB): domain Bacteria; phylum Actinomycetota; class Actinomycetes; order Streptosporangiales; family Streptosporangiaceae; genus Bog-532. The sequence continues at coordinate 2,486 of JBEKCN010000429.1, forward strand.
CCAGGTCGCCACCGAGCGATTCGCGTTCTGGCAGGGGCACACTCGCGAGGCCATCGAAACGCTGGCCCATTCCGGCTCTATGACGCCCCTCGGAATGCGCTTCGTCGAAGAAATGCGCCGATCCGCCGGGCAGGAGCAAGGCCGGGCTGTCTGAGGGCGTAATCCCGGATCGTCATGTTGCCGAGGCGCCCGCGCCAGCGGTCACTGCTGACCGATATGAAACCTTGCTGGGGCAGGATTTGTCCCTTGATAGCCCTGCGGCCAAAGTAACAACAGAAACTCTTGTGATATCGCTGGGCGGTCTTTTTTAGCTCTGGTCACCTGCTGAAATCTCCTATATCATTCCCTTATCTCAGACGCCTGCGCAGGTGAATGGTGCCACTTGAGACACGGGGAGGTCGGCGGCAGTGCAGCCTGACGAGGGAAATGAGCCGGCAATTTCGTGGCAGGATGGACGGCCATATTTTTTCCTTAGTTATGCGCGGACACCCAAGCGTGATCCGGCGGACCGGGGCGACCCGGACCGCTGGGTGCATAAGCTCTATAAAGATCTGTGCGATGAGATTTTACAAATGACTAACGCCCAGCCGGGAGAAGCTGGGTTCATGGACCGGGAGAACAAGCTTGGCGCCGAGTGGTCACCTGAGCTGATGACCGCCCTGAAGGCGTGCCGGGTGTTCGTCCCGCTTTATTCACGGCGCTACTTCGAAAGCAATAATTGCGGTAAAGAGTGGTTTGCCTTCGCTCAGCGGGAGGTACTGCACCAGGCCCAGGACGGAAAGGTGGCCACCGCTATTGTGCCCGCCCTCTGGACCAGGCTGGACCGGGAGAGAATCCCGGAAGTGGGAAAGTCCTTCCAGTATGACCATGCCGGTCTCGGTGAGCGGTACCAGGCCGAGGGCTTCTACGGCATCATGAAGCTGCGGAATTACCGCGGCGACTATCAGCGGGCCGTGCACCGGCTGGCGGAGCGCATTATCGAGGTCGGTGATCAGAGCATCGCTTATGCCGATGATGACGTTCAGAGTATGGAGCGGAAAGATTTTGAATCGCTGCCCAGTGCCTTCGGCCCGGCCAGCGCGCGGCGGACGACTGACGGCCGGCTCCAGATCACGGTTCTGGCGCACGATACCTCCACCCTGCCCCAGGGCCGCGCCAGTGACTACTACGGTGAGACGCCGCACACCTGGAGCCCTTACCATCCGAGCTACTCCCGCCCGCTCGCCGATTACGCGCTGGATCTGGCCAAAAAGTGTCTCGACTATGAGCCGCTACTCGAAGCGTTTGAAAATGAGCAGCTGCCCTGGAGCGGTAATGGGCAGATGCCGCCGGGTCTTTTCCTGGTCGATGCGTGGGTCAGCTTGTCGGATTCCCATCATGACCGGCTGAGCCTGCTTGACCAGATTAGCGAGCCATGGGTGAGTGTGCTCGTGCCCTGGAATAGCCAGGACGCTGGGCTGAGTGCACGGGAGAGAGATCTTCGCGACGAGCTGCGCCTTCACCTGGGCCGGAAGCTCGAAAGCGTGCCGCGGCGATGCCGGATGGCGGCCGAAGGGATTCCCACACTGCAGGACTTCGTCCAGTTGCTGCCGGATATGACGATGATCATGCTGAAGAGATACCGGAAATACGCGTCGGCTCATCCTCCTAAAGGTCCCACGATCGAAAGACCGCGATTGAGGCGAGCCGACCCTGAGCTTTTCGGAGGTTCGCCGTGAGCGAGTCCAGTGAGGGCCAGATTGTTACCTTCTACTCCTATAAGGGCGGCACCGGGCGGACCATGGCCATGGCCAACGTGGCGTGGATCATAGCGAGCAATGGCAAACGTGTCCTGGCCGTTGACTGGGATCTTGAGTCGCCCGGACTGCATAAGTTCTTCCACCCGTTCCTGGATGAGTCAACGATTACCGCCACACCGGGCGTCATAGAGATCATCAACGACTATGCATCAGCCGCGGTTGGCCCGGCGCCGGCTGACGATGACTGGTATTTAGAGTGCGCGCGAGTCGATCGCCACGCCGTTTCGCTGGAATGGGCCTTTCCCGGGGGCGGGAAACTCGATTTCCTCTCCGCCGGCCGCCAGAACCGTGACTACTCGACCGCCGTCTGCTCTCTGGACTGGGATAACTTCTACGACCGGCTCGGCGGCGGCAGATTTTTCCGGGCCATGCGGGAG
>JBEKCN010000430.1:0-4660 GCA_050014855.1 Streptosporangiaceae bacterium
CCGTGGTGCCTGGCGGTGTGGTTCAGCGTCGTCCTCCTCGGCCAGCACTACGTCATCGACGTCATCGGCGGCATCATCCTCGCCATCGCGACCTGGACCGTGATGATGCTCTTCGTGACGCCGCACGTGCGGGCGCTCCAGGATCGCCCGGTGGCGGTCACGGCGGTCCCCGAGACAGAGGCGGCCCTTGGAATAGGCGCGGGCACAGGGGCAGGTGCGGTCCCCAGGTCCGGCGAGCATGCGAGCCCTGCCGAGGAGACATTGGCGCCTACTGAGGATCTACCTGGCCGAAGATCCGGCCGTGACCGCTGAGGTTGCGGACCCGGTGGCCTGGATCAGCCGCTGAGTACTTCCCCGTCCGGAACGTGGCGCGGACCGACGACCCGCACGTCGCCCACGGCCACGACCCCCGCACCGAAGGTGACGTCGCCGTCGACCTCCAACCGGCGGCAGCGGCGCAACGACGGCGCCCCGGCAGGAAACCGCTGCTCGAAGTCGGGCAGCAGTTCGTAATGCTGCTCATCCAGCGTGACGACGGGCCCGGGCCCGTCGAAGGCAGGCCTCATCTGCCCGTCACTGGCGAGCTCGTAGGCGTCGGAGCGCACGACCAGCAGGTCGTCCGTAGTCTTCACCGGGACGAACCGCGAGCGGGGAACATGGACCGCCCGGGCGCCGGGGATCGAGCCGACCGCCGCGCCCATCGCCGTCTCGAGCTGGATCACCGGCGTGCTCGCCGCGTCCCGCGGGTCGACGGTCTTGCGGTTGACAATCAGGGGCAGAGCCGGCGCCCCCGGGGCGGCGTCCTGCAGGTCCGCCAGGGCGCGCAGGTCGATCCAGATGTTGTTGGTGTTGTACCAGCGCCAGCGCTCGACGTCGGTAAACGACGTGTCACCGTCGGGCACCTGCGCCGTCTCCCGCAGCACCACCCGGCCCTGGTAGCGGGCGAGGTGGCCGCCCTTGCGATCGGCCAGCGTGCCGCGCACCGCTTCCAGCGTGAACGGCACCTGCTCGGCGGCTACCCACGCGGCGATCCGGACGTCGGCGAGCGCGCCGAGGTTGTCGGAGTTGGACACGAAGGCGTACCGCAGCCCGGCGCTGAGCAGGGCGTCGAGCGTGCCGGACGCCGCCAGCGCGGTGTAGATGTCGCCGTGGCCGGGAGGGCACCACTCCAGCTCCGGGTCGGCCGGCCACTGCACCGGCTGCAGATCATCGGCCCGGATCTTGGGCTCACGGCCCTGCAGGAAGTCCAGCGGCACGCCAGGCACGCGCAGGTCGTCGTAGCGGCGCAGCGCGTCCAGCGACGGGTCGCGGGTGACCGCGGAGTCCATCAGTACGAGCGGCAGCCGGGCGCCGTACCGCTGGCGCAGCGCCAGCACCTGTGTGGCGATGACATCGAGGAAGCTTCTGCCGCGCTTCACCTCGATCAGCGACTTCGGCCCCGACAGGCCCATGCTCGTCCCCAGCCCGCCGTTGAGCTTGACCACCGCCAGCCGGTCGAGCACTTCACGGGCCTGGTCGGGAGGCGGCTCGGGCAACTCGTCCAGGCTCGGCAGGTCCGGAATGGGCTCCAGGGCCTCGCCCGGCAGTTGTCCGGCCTGGCGCTCATCCAGTTGCCGGAGGCGCCTGCTCAAGGCGGCCAGCTCAGCGGGCTGGGCGCCACCGGCCTCGGCCTTGGTCAAGACAGCTGCGAGATGGTCGGGCACGTTCATGCTCTGATCCTCCTATAGCCAATGCCGCCTCAGCAAAGGTGCCCAGCGGTGGTCAGCACAAGCGCTCCGATCCGCCGGACGCGGGACGGGCAGGGCGGTGAGGACGAGAGCGGTGAGGACGACTGTCCCGCTGCCGACGGCGGCTCCGCCGATGATGTCGGTGAAGTAGTGATACCAGAGGCCCACCATGGCGACGGCCACGACCGCGGCGAACAGGAACGCGCCGAGCAGGAGCAGTCGCCGGGCGAAGGCGGGAATCCGGGGGCGGGCCGGCCCGGCGAACAGAATCGCGGCGACGGTGGCCAGGGCGAAGTCGCTGGTGGCGTGCCCGCTGGGATAGCTCAGCGCGCCGCCTATCGTTCGCCCGAAGAGGGGCTTGAGGGCCAGTTCGGTGAGGGCCGCCGCCAGCGGGACGGCGACCGCGGGCAGGACCGCGCCGCGCCAGCGGCGCGCCGCCATGGCCGCGAGAACCAGGACGACGGTCAGCGCGGTGACCAGCGGAGGTCCACCGAAATTGGCCAGGACGTGAAGCGGGGCGGGATGCGTGCCGATGGAAGACCGGAGCCAGTGGCCAACGGCCGCGTCGAGCCGGTCCGGCTGGGACTGCCCGGCGAACAAGGCGCCGAGGACGGCGACGACCACAGCGCAGGCCAGCACGAATGCGGCGGCCAACCGGCGCCGGTGGGCGGGGATCAGCGGGCGCGGATCGAAACGGCCACGACCGGGGCCCGGCCCAGTGCTCCCGACACGGGGCACAGGCCCCGATGACGCAGGGCCGGGCTCCGGCGCGGGCTGGCGGCGTCCGGCCGGGGGCGCTGGCTGCGCAGGCCCCGGCGCGGGCGATGGCGTCGGCGGGGTCAGTGCTCGAGTGCGGCGTCGAGGGTGATGTTGACGCCGGTGAGGGCCTTGCTGACCGGGCAGCCGGCCTTGGCGTCCTGCGCGACCTTGGCGAACTGTTCGTCGTCAAGGCCTTCGACCTCACCGCGGACGGTGAGCTTGATGCCGGTCAGCTTGAAACCGCCGGCCGGGTCCGGGCCGAGCGACACATCAGCCTGGACGTCGAGCGCTTCCGGCGTCCCGCCCGCCTGGGCGATGACCGCGGACAGCTGCATGGCGAAGCACGCGGAATGCGCGGCCGCGATCAGCTCTTCGGGGCTGGTGGCGCCCCCCGCTTCCTCGGCCGCCCGCTTGGGAAACGACATCTCGTACGTGCCGAGATGGGAACTCGTCAGCTCGACCCTGCCCGAGCCTTCTTCCAGGGTTCCGGTCCAGCCGGTGCGCGCGGTGCGGGTTGCCATTGGTTCTCCCGTCGCTGGGATGATCTCCGGGGTTCTGCTTCCGATCAGGACTCTAATACCTGGCCCTGAGCGGCTGAGCCCCAGGCGGGGCGCCGGTGAGCCAGCTGCCCGGGTGACGCCCCCGAAGTCGGGCCCTGATGGCCTCGGCGGAGACCTGCGGCCCACCGAGCACAACACCACCGACCAGCTCCGCCCGGCGCCCGTGCCCGCCCCCGGCCTGAGCGGGGCCGGACTGGGCTGACCGGCGGAAGGTAGCGTCGGTCGGTGTGGAAGCCACCCGCGAGACCGCCAGGAGCCTGGACGCCGCCGACCCGCTGGCGCCGCTCCGGAAAGAATTCGACCTGCCGCACGGGGTCGTCTACCTGGACGGCAACTCCCTCGGCGCGCTGCCGGCCACGGTCACCGCGCGGCTCAGCGCGGCCGTGACCGAGCAGTGGGGTACCCACCTGGTCCGGGGCTGGAACGAGGACGGCTGGTGGACGGCACCGGAACGGGTCGGTGACCGCATCGGCGCGCTGATCGGCGCCGCACCCGGCCAGACCGTGGCCGGCGACTCGACCTCCGTGCAGCTGTTCAACGCGGTAACGGCCGCCGCCCGGATGCGGCCCGGGCGATCGGTGATCCTCACTGACGCCGGGCAGTTCCCGACGGACGGCTACCTTGCCGATTCGGTCGGCCGGCTGCTCGGGCTCGAGGTCGCCCGGGTCGGCGATCCGCAGGCGGCGTTGCGCGAGCGGGGCGGCGAGGCCGCGGTGCTGGTGTGGTCGGTGGTGGACTTCCGGACCGGCGAACTGTGGGACGTACCGGCCCTCACCGCCGCCGCCCACGACGCGGGCGCGCTCGCCGTCTGGGATCTGTGCCACGCGGCCGGCGCGGTACCGCTGCAGCTGGACACGGACCAGGCCGACCTGGCCGTGGGCTGCACCTACAAGTACCTGTCCGGGGGCCCGGGCTCGCCCGCCTTCATCTACGTCGCGCAGCGGCACCAGGACGGCTTCGACCAGCCGCTGACCGGATGGCACGGATCCGCCCGCCCGTTCGAGATGGGCACCGGCTACACCCCGGCCGCCGGGATCTCCCGGGCCCGGATCGGGACGCCGCCGATCCTGTCGCTGCTCGCGCTGGACGCCGCGCTCGACGCGTTCGGGCACGCCGGGCTCGACGCGATCCGGGCCAAGAGCCTCGGGCTGGGCGAATTCTTCATCGCGTGCACCGACGAACTGCTGGCCGGGCTGGGCTTCGGGGTGGTCACGCCGCGCGAACCAGCGCGCCGGGGCAGCCACGTGACGCTGCGCCACCCGGACCCGTACCCGGTCATGGCGGCGCTCATCGAGGCGGGGATCATCGGGGACGTCCGGCCGCCGGACCTGCTCCGGTTCGGCTTCAACGCGCTTTACACGTCCTACCGCGACGTCTACACCGCGGTCCAGGCGCTGCGGCAGGTGATCGTCTCCGGCCGCTACCGCGAGCCCCGCTTCGCGGTGCGCCACACGGTCACGTGACCGGACCTGCCACGGGCACGAAGATGACCGCGGCCACTTCCGGTATCGCCAGGGCCGGCCGCGTCAGGACGGGCCGGGCTCGGGCTCGGGCTTGCGGGCGCGGAAGGTGAGGCCGTAGTCGACGCTGATCATCACCGCGCCGAACCCGATG
>JBEKCN010000431.1:0-4649 GCA_050014855.1 Streptosporangiaceae bacterium
GGATTCTGAGTGGCAGCGCGCCGATCTGGTGCCCGCAATCGGAGCACGTCTTGCTCGACGGGAACCAGCGGTCGACCACGATCAGGTCACGCCCGTACCAGTCCGCCTTGTACTCCAGCATCCGTCGCAGGTCCGACCAGGCCGCACCGGAGATCGCGCGGGCCAGGCAGTGGCTGCGGAGCATTCCGGCGACGTTCAGGTCCTCGATCACGACCGTTTGGTTTTCACGGACGAGCCGAGTCGAAAGCTTGTGCAGGTAGTCGCGGCGCCGGTCGGTGATCCGGGCATGCACCCGGGCCGCCTTCACCCGTGCCTTGGCCCGGTTCTCGGACCCCTTGGCCTTGCGGGACAGGCGCCGCTGGGCCAGGGCGAGCCGGGCCCGGTCCCGCTTCTCATGCTTCGGGTTGGTGATTTTCTCCCCGGTGGACAGCGTGACCAGGGAGGTGAGGCCCGCGTCGACCCCGACCGTCGCACCGGACGGCGGGAGCGGGTTGATGGGGCACTCGCACAGCAGGGACACGAACCACCGGCCGGCCGCGTCCCGGCTGACCGTGACCGTGGACGGTTCCGCGCCCTCGGGCAGCGGCCGGGACCAGCGGATATCCAGCGGCGCATCCATCTTCGCCAGTGTGAGCTGCCCGCCCCGGTAGCGGAACGCGCTGCGCGTGTACTCCGCCGACGCGCGAGACTTCTTCCGGGATTTGAACTTCGGGTAGCAGGCGCGCTTGTCCCAGAACGACGCGAACGCGCCCTGCAAATGCCGGAGCGCCTGCTGCAGAGGGACCGACGACACCTCGTTCAGGAATGCGAGGTCTTCCGACCGTTTCCATTCGGTCAGCAGTGCGGAGGTCTGCACGTAGCCGACTCGCTGCTGCCGCTGATACCAGGCCGTGGTCCGCGCGTCGAGGGCCAGGTTCCACACCTTACGGGCGCAGCCGAACGTCCGCGCAAGCTCCTGAGCCTGCGCGGGGGTCGGGTAGAAGCGGTACTTGTACGCCCGCTTCACCAGCTTCGCCATGCTTCACATTCTACCCTGCAACTTTGTGAAGGGGGGCGCGCCCGTTCCTCCCCATGGCTGAAGCCAGGGGCTTCCCGGGCGCATTTCTGATGAACAGCACCCTCGCGCTGGCCCGCGTTGAGATTCGCCGGCTCGGCCGGAACAAGCGCTACAGCATCTTCTCGGTCGCCCTGCCCATCGTGCTCTACCTGGTCATCGCGCCGTCGGTGAAGCACGTCTACGTCTACGGCGTGCCCTACGCCGCCTACTACATGATCGCGATGGCGTCGATCGGCGCGTTCAGTGGCGCGCTGACCGGTAACGCGCAGCGCATCTCCCAGGAACGCAAGGACGGCTGGGTGCGCCAGCTGCGGCTCACCGCCCTGCCGGCTAACGCCTACGTCGTTGCCAAGATCATCGCCTCGATGGTGATCACGGTGCCGTCGATCGTCATCGTGCTGCTGCTGGGCCGCTTCTACGGCGACGTGCACATGGAGCTGTGGAAGTGGTTCGCCGTGGGCGGCGCCATCTGGATCGGGTCGCTGACCTTCACCGCGCTTGCGGTGGCCATCGGCTACCGGTTCATGCCGGACAGCGTGCAGCCGATCGCGATGTTCGTGTACTTCGTAATGTCCATCTTCGGCGGGCTCTGGTTCGCGCTGAGCGGTGTCCTGGGGAAGATCGGCCCGGTGCTGCCGACCTATCAGATCACCCGGATCGGCACGGACCTGATCAGCAGCCACCCGGTGCCCGCCACCGCGTACATCACGATTCTGGCCTGGTTCGCGGCCTTCATCGTGCTCGCCGTGCTGGCGGTGCGCGGCACTGCCGAGACGGTCTGAGCCGGCCGTGCTACCGCACGGTCGGCGGCGGGACGGCGGGCGCAGGGGCCCCACTGTCCCGCCCCGGGCCGGGGCAGGCCGGCGAGGCCGCGCACACGGAGTAGCTTCACGGAGGGCCAGCGGATATGTCCCATTCGGGCGTGCATGACAGCATGAGGGAGAAGCTGGCGAGGAGGTGGGACGTGATGGCCGCGGACAACGAGTCGACGACTCGCGCGGCCGCTGAGCGACGGCGTCTCGGCTTCATCATGACCGCGTTCCGCGGGCTGGAGCCCACCAGGGACCCGGGTGCCGGGTGTGCCCCCGGCGGGCCCACTGTCAACCGGCCTGTGCGCGGCAGCGGCACGATGTTCAAGCGCCACGGCGGCTGGATCCGCTGGTTCTTCTCCGGGATCTGGCTGGTCTACCTGATCGCGCCGGTCGCCGCACTGTTCGGCAACGGGCACGGCCCGCTGTGGATCGCGGGCGGCGTGACGCTGGCCATCGTCTTCTGTGCCGTCTACATCACCGTCCTTGCCACCTGGGAGTCGTATCCGCGGCGCGCTCACATCGGCCTGGCCATCATCGTCGCCTTGGCCGTGATCGCCTGCCTGGTGTACGGCGGCGACTGGACGTCGATGTGGATCTACGTGTCCGCGGCCACCGGGTTCGTGTTCCCCGGACGGCGCCGCGCGCTGATCGCCGTGGCGGTGGTCGGAGCCTGCTACGCGCTGCTGTGCTGGATCGACCACGTATCCGCGACCGAGCTCGTGGTGGAGCTGCTGCCGGTGGTGCTGATCGGCTGGGCCATGGTCGGTTTCCGGCTGCAGCTGGTCCTTATGTTCGAGCTCCGTCAGGCGCGGGAGACCGTGGCCAAGCTGGCCGCCAACGAGGAGCGGCTCCGGCTGGCCCGGGACATGCACGACCTCACCGGTCAGTCGCTGTCCCTGATCACGCTGAAGGCCGAGCTGGCCGCCAAGCGGCTGGCCCGCCTGCCGGAGTCGGCCGAGCTGGACGCGGTGCTGAGCGAGATCAGCGACATCGGGCGGGTCAGCCGGCAGACGCTGCAGGACATCAGGGAAGCCGTCAGCGGCTACCGGCGGCCGACCCTGGCCGTCGAGATCATCACCGCCCGCACGTCGCTGGAAGCGGCGGGCATCCAGCTGGAGGACGACCCGGCGCTCATGGTCCGGTCGGGCACGTTCAACCCCGACGCGGAGGCGGCGCTGGCCTGGTGCCTGCGGGAGGCGGCCACCAACGTGATCCGCCACTCCGGGGCCCGCAACTGCCGTATCCGCCTCACCGAGCATGCCGGCGAGATCTCGCTCGAGGTCAGCGACGACGGCCGCGGCTTCGGCGCCCCGGACGCCGCAGCCCCGGACGCCGCTACCGCCCCGGACACGACCGCGGGCGGCACCGGCCTGCACGGCATGTCCGAGCGGCTGTCCGCGGTCGGCGGCCGGTTCTCGGTGAGTCCGGCCGGCCGTGACGGCCGCGGGTTCCGGCTGACCGCAACCGTGCCCGCCGCCCCGGCCCCGGCCCGGGAACCGGCCCCGGCCCAGCGGTCCCAGTCCGGCCCGGTGGACGCTAACGTGCCCTCGTGACCGCCAGCGACCAAGCGGCCGGCAGCACCCGCGTCATCCGGCTGCTGCTCGCCGATGACCAGACCCTGATCCGCGAGGCGCTCGCGGCGCTGCTGTCCTTCGAACCCGACATGGAGGTCGTCGCCCAGGTCGGCCGGGGTGACGAGGTGGTCAAGGCGGCCATCGAGCACGACGTCGACGTGGCCCTGCTGGACATCGAGATGCCGGGGATGGACGGCCTCGCGGCAGCGGCCCAGCTGCACCGGGTCCAGCCCGGTGTGAAGATCGTCATTCTGACGACGTTCGGCCGGCCGGGTTTCCTGCGCCGGGCGATGGAGTCGGGCGTGTCCGCGTTCATCGTCAAGGACTCGCCCCCGGAGCGGCTGGCCACCGCGGTACGCAAGGCGCTGGCGGGGGAGCGGGTCATCGACCCTGACCTGGCCGCTGCCGCGCTGGCCGAGGGCATCAACCCGCTGACGCCGCGGGAGCGGGACGTGCTCGCGGCTTCCGCCGACGGTTCGGTCATCACCGAGATCGCCCGCCAGCTCTACCTGTCCGAGGGCACCGTCCGGAATTACCTGTCCGCCTGCATCCAGAAGACCGGCGCCCGTAACCGCACCGAGGCCCTCCGGATCGCCGAGGAACGCGGCTGGCTCTGAACCGCCCGGCGGCCAGGCCAGGCAGGCACGAAGCCCGGGGGGCGAGCCAGGAGCCAAGAGGCCGGCGAGCTACGGGAGCGGGCCCGGAGCCGCAGGGTCTTACGATATGCCGGTGACTGCTGCCGGTTATCTGCGCTATCCACACATCCAGGGCGATCTGCTGACGTTCGTCGCCGATGACGACGTATGGCTGGCGCCGGCCGACGGTGGCCGCGCGTGGCGCCTGTCCGCGGAGGGCGCCTCGGTCAGCTACCCGCGGCTGTCCCCGGACGCGCGCACGGTGGCCTGGACCACGACCCGCGACGACGCCAGCGAGATCTACGTGGCCGGGGTCGACGGCAGCGGCTACCGGCGGCTCACCTACTGGGGCGACGGCCGGACCCGGGTCACCGGCTGGAGCGACGACGGGGAGATCCTTGCGATCAGCGCGACCGGCCAGCCCGCCAGGTTCCTGACCTGGGCCCATGCCGTCCCCGTCACGGGCGGGACGCCACGGCGGCTGGAGTTCGGCCCGGCGGGGGACATCACGGCTCACGGCCCGGTCACCGTGCTGCTGACCAGCACGCAGCACGAGCCGGCGCACTGGAAG
>JBEKCN010000432.1:0-4648 GCA_050014855.1 Streptosporangiaceae bacterium
GTACGGAAAATGTATCCGCCCATTCAGCCGGCAAAGCCGTCGGCTATGCGAGGATTCCCGGATGACCAACACGCTTACCGCAACGCTCAACACTAACCAGGGCGCGATCAAGGTCCAGCTTTTCCCTGATCAGGCGCCACAGACCGTCCGCAACTTCGTCGAACTGGCCGAGGGAGCCAGGAAGTGGTCCGATCCCCGCACCGGGGCGCAGACCAGTGACAAACTCTACGACGGGACCATCTTTCACCGCGTGATCCCGGACTTCATGATCCAGGCCGGCGACCCGCTCGGCACCGGGACCGGTGGGCCCGGCTACAAGTTCGGTGACGAGATTCACCCGGACCTGGGCTTCACCCGCCCGTACCTGCTGGCCATGGCCAACGCCGGCCCGGGCACGAACGGCTCGCAGTTCTTCATCACGGTGGCTCCCACGCCGTGGCTCACCGGGAAGCATACTATTTTCGGTGAGGTCATCGAGGGCGCCGACGTTGTGCAGGCCATCAGCCAGACCAAGACCGACCGCCGCGACCGGCCGTCTCAGGACGTCGTGCTCGAATCAGTGGTCATCGACCGCGACGGCGGCACGCCCGGCGCGTCCAGGTAGGACTCGTTGGAGACGCCCGCTTCCGGGCAGCCCGAAGGCCAAACGAGCCAGCCGGCCGGGTCAGCCGTGCCGACCTGTTTCCGGCACCCCCACCGCGAAACATACGTCTCGTGCGTGCGCTGCGGGCGCCCCGCGTGCCCGGACTGCCTGAGGTCCGCCGCGGTCGGGCAACAGTGCGTCGAGTGCATCCGGGGAGCGAACCGGGGCGCTCGGGAGGCGAGAACGGAGTTCGGTGGGCGGCTGCCCAGCGGCGCCCTCGTAACCTGGACGTTGGTCGGTATCAATGTCCTCCTCTATCTGGTGGTCCTGGCCCGCCCCAGCATCGCGGACAACCTCGAGATGATCGGCAAGGCCAGCAACGGCCAGGGCGGTGTCATCGGGGTGGGGGCCGGCCAGTGGTACCGCCTGATCACGTCGGCCTTCGTGGCGCCGACCGGCGGATTCGGCATCACCGATATCGCGTTCAACATGTGGGCGCTGATCGTGGTGGGGCCGACGCTGGAGCGCATGCTGGGGTCGGCCCGCTACCTGGCCGTGTACCTGCTCAGTGCGCTCGGCGGCGGGGTCTTCCTGTACTACCTGGTGCCCCCCAACGAGGCCGCTCTCGGCGCCTCCGGGGCCATCTTCGGGCTCTTTGGCGCCTGGTTCGTAGTGTCCCGGCGGCGGGGCCTCGACAGCCGCGGCATTATCGGGCTGATCGTGATCAACCTGGTCCTCGGCTTCGTGGTGCCCCACATCGCCTGGCAGGACCACATCGGCGGTCTCATCACGGGCGCGGTGATCACAGCCGCGTACGTCTACGCCCCGCGCTCCCACCGGTTCCTGGTCCAGGGTGCGGCCACGGTCGCCGTGCTCGCCATCCTGATCCTGGCCGTGGTCATCCGTACCGGCCAGCTCAGCGGCCTGGGCGGATTCTGATCTGCGGTGGCGGTGGGCGGGCTGCTGCTGGTGACGGCGCCTACCGCCACCGAGTGGCCAGGATCACACCGCCGATGATCAGGACGAAACCGATCACCAGGTTCCAGTCACCCAGGGCGGTCATCCCGACCAGCTGGCCATTGGTGGCGTAGTAGACAGCGATCCACGCCAGCCCGATCACCAGGCACGCCACCATCGTCGGAGCGAGCCACGGAGGGCTGACCCTGGCCCTGACTGACCTCGGCGGAGGCGTGTACACCGCCTTCTTGCGGACGCGGGACTTGGGCACCGTCATCTCCTGGTCTGGGCGGGCGCTCGCGCGCCAGCGCTGGGCTCGGGTCGGTGGCGTAATCGTAGTTGGTTACGTTCCTGCGCGCAGTCGCCCGCGAGGCCTCAGCGGACAGCGTCAGCCGGGGCTGACCGCGGCCTTGATCCGTGCCGCGCTCACTGCCCTCCGCCGCCGCCGTTCGCGCCCGGGCCGCCGGTCGTCGCGCTAGGCGTCGGGGTGGGGGTGGTGGCGGTGGGGGTGGGCTGGGTAGCGCTTGGAGTCGGGCTCGGGCTGATGACCGGCTGCGATTGGACGTAGATCGTCACCTGGGAATGCTGGGGCACCGAAGTGTTGGCTGCGGGGGTCTGGGCGAAGACGTTGCCGGGCGTGGCGCCCGCCTGCGTCCCTTGCTTGGTGATGACCTGGAGTCCCTGGCCCTGCAGAACCGACGCCGCCGTAGCCGCCGAGTCCCCGACCACACTTTGCACCGTCACCTCACCGCCGGAGACCGAGATCGTGACCGTGCTGCCCGGGCTCACCTGGGCGTTCCCGCCAGGGTTCTGCTTCGTCACCGTGCCCGCGGGCTCGTTAGAGGTCGAGTCCGCCACCTGCTTCACGGTCAGGCCCAGCTTGGTCAGCTGGCTCTGGGCCGCGCTGGCCGATTCGCCGACCACGTTGGGAACGGCGACCTGGTTGGGGCCGCTCGAGACGAACAGCGTGACCACGGTGTTGACCTTGACGGTGTTGCCCTCGGCCGGGTTCGTGCTGATCACGTCGCCCTTGGTCACTCCGGTACTCGGCTTGTCGACCACCTTCGGCTGCAGATGCGCCGCGGAGACCTCCTGCACGGCCTTGGCCTGGGGGAGCCCCTGCACCAGCGGCACCGCGTAGGTCTTGCCGCTGGTGCCGAACATCATGTAGGCGAGCGCCCCCACGGCGCCGAGCACGACGAGCAGCCCCAGGATCCACAGCAGGGCCCGGTAGCTGCGGCGCGGCGGCCCGCCATCGCTCTCGTCCTGGCCGTAGCCGTAGGGCGGCACGGCCGTGGTCGGGCTGGCGGCCATCATCGTCCCGCCGCCCATCTGCTGCGTGCGCCCGTACATGTCCATCCGGGTCGGGGCGGCCACGGCCATGCCGTTCATGGCCCGCTGGACGTCCATCCTCATCTCGGCCGCGCTCTGGTACCGGTCGGCCGGGTCCTTGGCCATCGCCTTCAGCACGATGGCGTCCGCCCAGCTGGGGATCTCCGGGTCCACCACCGAGGGCGGCACCGGGTTCTCCCGCACGTGCTGGTAGGCGATCGCGACGGGGGAATCGCCGGTGAACGGCGGCCGCCCGGTGAGCAGCTCGTACATCAGGCAGCCGGTGGAGTACAGGTCACTGCGGGCGTCCACCCGCTCGCCGCGCGCCTGCTCCGGGGAAAGGTACTGCGCGGTGCCGATGACCTGCGCGGTCTGGGTCATCGTGGCCTGGTCGTCGCTCATTGCCCGGGCGATGCCGAAGTCCATCACCTTGATGTCGCCGTTGCGGGTAACCATGACGTTGCCCGGTTTGATGTCCCGGTGCACGATGCCGGACTGGTGACTGTAATCCAGCGCGCCGAGTACGCCGTCGACGATCTCCAGTGCCCGTTCCGGGAGCAGCCGGTGGTCGGCCTGCAGCAGGTCGCGGACGGTACGGCCGTCCACGTACTCCATGACGATGTACGGAACAGGGAGACCGGTCGCCATGTCCTCGCCGGTGTCGTAGACCGCGACGATGGACGGGTTGTTCAGCGATGCGGCCGACTGGGCCTCGCGGCGGAACCGGGCCTGGAACGTCTGGTCCCGGGCCAGGTCGATGCGGAGCGTCTTGATGGCGACGGTGCGATCAAGCCGGATGTCGTGCGCTCGGTACACCTCGGCCATGCCGCCACGTCCGACGACGCCGTCGAGCTCGTAGCGGTCACCGAGCAGCCGGGGCTGTGTCATATCTCGCACTCTGCCAAACCATCCCGCGTAGTTGCATCACTGGCCCCTATTGGGACCCGGTCACGTTCGTCCCCGACGAGGTGCTTGAGTCGGCCGGTGTCGTCGGGTTGCTCGTTGGTCCCGTGGTTGGTCCCGTCGTCGGTCCCGTGGTTGGTCCCGTCGTCGGTCCTGTCGTTGGTCCTGTTGTCGTCGGTTGCTGGGTCGGCGTCGTCTGGACCGGCTTAGGTGCCATCTTTGTTGCTGTGGCGGTAGGCGCGGCCGACCCGTCGCCTACTCCCACCCCCACATTAGGCGCTGTCGGCACTACGCCGGCTGGAACCTGGACCTGTGAGGGGCTTGAGTTCGCTTGACGGCTCGGGGCTGCCGAGGCGCCGGGGGACTTCGCGGCGGGACTACCCGGGGACATGTCACCCGCCGTGCTCATCGGGTGGCTGGACAGCATGACCGCCGCGACCGTACCGCCGATCGCCGCAAGCGCGACGCTGACGGCGGCCGCGAGAAACGCGGAACGCCGCCGGTGCCTGGCGTGACCGGGATCCCCCGTCCCGTCGGGCTCCTCCCCGGGGGCAGCACCATCGGACAGGGCCGCGCCCGTTATGGCCGCCTTGCCGAAGTCAGCGCGCGTGAGAGAGGCGCCCAGAACGGGATCCGTCAGGGCATCCGGGGTGATCTCGCCGGCCAGCTCCGCCGCTCCGGCCAGCGTGGCCACGGCCATATCCGGTGACGTTGGAAGCTCGTTGCGCAGCTGGCGGGCGCGGTCGGCGACCCACCTGGCGCTCTGCGGCCGATCCTCCGGCGGTTTGGCCAGCATGCCGATGACCAGTTCCGCGACGGGTGCGGGCACGTCATCAGGCAGCGGCGGAACCGGGCGGTGCATGTGCGCCACCG
>JBEKCN010000433.1:0-4640 GCA_050014855.1 Streptosporangiaceae bacterium
CTCGTTCATCTTCGCGGGCCCGTCCGGTGTTGGTAAGACCGAGCTGTCCAAGACGCTGGCCGAATTCCTGTTCGGCGACGAGGACGCGCTGATCCAGCTCGACATGAGCGAGTACATGGAGAAGCACACCGTTTCGCGGCTGTTCGGCTCCCCTCCCGGTTACGTCGGTTACGAGGAAGGCGGCCAGCTCACTGAGAAGGTGCGCCGGCGCCCGTTCTCGGTGGTCCTGTTCGACGAGATCGAGAAGGCCCACCCGGACATCTTCAACTCGCTGCTGCAGATTCTGGAAGACGGCCGCCTGACCGACGCTCAGGGCAAGACGGTCGACTTCAAGAACACCGTGATCATCATGACCACGAACCTCGGCACGCGGGACATCTCCAAGGGCGTGTCCGTCGGCTTCGCGAAGGCGGACGAGTCCCGCAGCTCGTACGAGCGGATGAAGGGCCGGGTGCAGGAAGAGCTGAAGCAGCACTTCCGGCCCGAGTTCCTCAACCGTGTCGACGACATCATCGTGTTCCACCAGCTGGCCCGCGACGAGATCTTCAGGATCGTGGACCTGATGGTGGCGAAGGTCGATGATCGGCTGAAGGACCGCGACATGGGGCTGGAGCTCCGGCCGGGCGCGAAGGCGCTGCTGTCGGAGCGCGGTTACGACCCCGTGCTCGGGGCCCGGCCGCTGCGCCGGACGATCCAGCGCGAGATCGAGGACTCGCTGTCGGAGAAGATCCTCTTTGGTGAGCTCCGGCCGGGCCAGATCGTCATCGTCGACAGTGAAGGCGAGGGGCCGACGGCCACCTTCACCTTCACCGGGATCGCCAAGCCGGAGGCAGTGCCCGACGCCCCGCCGGAAGAGATCGAGCCGGCGAGCAGCGCCGACGGCCCCCCCGCCGTCAACTAGCCGAGCCGATACCGCGCTAGGAAAATGCCGGGCCGTGCAAGCGGCCCGGCATTTTCTTTTTTAAGCACCACAGCGGCCTACGGCGAGCCGCCCGTTACCGGCCTAACGAACCCGGGCCGAAGGCTCGGGTGAGCGGCCGGTGTCTCGGCGAAGTACCACCGCGGGCGCGAAGCGCATGCGGGGGGTTCCGGGGGGTCGCCCCCCCGGGCTAACTCGGCAGGGCGTATTCGCCATCGGGCCGGGCATCCACCAGGCCGTCGGCGACCAGGCCGTCCAGTGCCCGCGCCCGCTGAATGGGTACCGGCCAGGCCGCCTCTAGATGGCTGCCGGTGATCGGCCCCTCGGCGTTACGGAGCACGGCCAGCAGGCGGCCCCGGCACTGCCGGTCGGTCCCCTCGTAGCGCTGGCCTACCGGCCGCTGGGCGGCGCGCGGGCGCCCCGCGTTCAGCCAGGAACAGCCGTCGGCCAACGGGCACTCGGCGCAGCGCGGCCGCGCGGCGGTACAGACCAGGGCGCCGAGTTCCATCATGCCCACGGACCACCTGGCCGCGATTCGAGGCTCGGCGGGAAGCAGGGATTCGGCCAGCCGCCATTCGGCGGCCGACGGGGTGCGACCGGGGAACTCCGCACCGGAAACCAGGCGGCACATCACCCGCCGCACGTTGGTATCGAGGACCGCGTGGCGCTGCTGGAACGCGAAGCTGGCGACCGCGGCCGCGGTGTAACGGCCAATCCCGGGCAGCGCCAGCAGTGCCTCATACGAGGCCGGCACCTCGCCGTCGTGGCGTTCGGTGATGGTCCTCGCGGCCGCGTGCAGCCACAGGGCCCGGCGGGGATATCCGAGCCGGCCCCACTGCCGGACCGCCTCGCCCGGTGGATCCGCGGCGAGATCCGCGGGCGTCGGCCACCGGCAGAGCCAGTCCTGGTGCGCGGGCAGGACACGCGCCACCGGCGTCTGCTGGAGCATGAGCTCGCTCACCAGGACCGACCAGGGGGATGCGTCGGAGGAGCGCCAGGGAAGGTCACGCGCGTGATCCGCGTACCAGCTGAGGACCGGCTGCAGGTAAGGGCTTGTCATGACAATGCACGATTGTTGCACGTCAGAGCCTTCCCGGACGGCCCAGTCGGCCGGCGGGTCGGCGGGCCGGATCCGGTCTTCCCGATAATACTAAAACGTATGGATCCGAATGTGCAGCGTAACGAAGAACAAAACGCCCCGGCCGATGCGTACTGGCGGCGCCGGTTCTTTGCGCTGGTGGGCGGCCTGGGCGTCGTCGGGCTGCTGATCTGGGCCTGCTCCGGTCTCATCGGCGGGAAACCGGCGTCCCAGGCCACCGGGACCGGCCAGGCGGGTAAGGCGGCCGCCGCCGCATACGGGAGCGGGGCCGCTACATCGCCGGCGGCTAAGCCCGGTGTGACGTCCCCGGCCCCGTCCGCAACATCGAGCGGGCTCGCGTCTGGAGCGCCCGCCTCACCCACGACGTCCCCGGCCAGATCGGCCCGATCCGCGGCCAGGACGGGCCCTTCCGGCGGCACGGGCCGGGCTACGACCGCGGCGAGCACCTGCCCCGCGGCCGACATCGTGCTCACCCTTCTGCCCAGCAAGGCCAGCTATCGGGCGCACGACATGCCAACGTTCCAGATTGATGTTGTCTCCACGGACAATGCCACCTGCACCATCAGTATCGGTCCAAGGTCCCTGCGGGTGGTGGTCATGCACGGGTCGCAGCTGGCCTGGAGTTCGGGGGCCTGCCTGCAGGATGCGGCATCCCGCGTCACCCAGTTGCGCCGGGGCGTGCCCGTCGTGGTGCCGGTCGGATGGAATCGTCAGCTTAACGCCCGGGGCTGCTCGGCCACCGTACCCGCCGCCTCGCAACGCACCTATGTAGCCGTGGCGCAAAGTAGTGGGGTGGAAAGCCCGGGACGGGCCTTCCGGCTGAAGTGAGGGCTGGGGCCCTAGGCGTCCTAGCGGCCAGCGTCTGCTCGGCTCACTCGCCCAGAGCGGCGGCGATCGCCTGCCGGACGTTCTCGACTTCCCGGACCTCCATCAGGCCCTTAAAGTCCTCCGCAACGACCGTGAGATGGCCCTTTCGCGCGTCGGGCGGCGGTGACGCCGGCAAGCCGGCCGAGCCCGCGGGAACGACGGCCCGGCGGAATCCCATCCGCTCCGCCTCGGCGAGCCGTCGCGCGATGCCGCTCACCCGGCGCACCTCGCCGGCCAGGCCGACCTCACCGATCGCGATGACACCGGTCAGGGTGCTCAGGTTTGACACCGAGCTGGCCAGGGCCATGGCCAGGGCCAGATCGACCGCGGGCTCGGTCAGCCGGACACCGCCGACGGTCGCGGCGTAGACGTCCTGGCGGCCGAGCCTGAACTCCGTGTGCCGCTGCAGCACGGCGAGCACCATGCCGACCCGGGCCCCGTCCAGGCCCGAAGTGACCCGGCGAGGCGCGTCGAGCACCGACGGCCCGACAAGCGTCTGGACCTCAGCGACCAGCGGACGCCGGCCCTCCAGCGTCACCGTTACGCAGGTGCCGGGGACCGGTTCGCTGCGCTGGGACAGGAATAGGCCGCTCGGGTCGGGCAGCCCGATCAAGCCGTATTCACCCAGATCGAAGCAGCCCACCTCGTCGGTGGGGCCGTAGCGGTTCTTCACCGCGCGGACCATGCGCAGCTGGGAGTGCCGGTCCCCCTCGAAGTGCAGGACCACGTCCACCATGTGCTCCAGCGTGCGCGGGCCCGCGATCGAGCCGTCCTTGGTCACGTGACCAACCAGGATCGTGGCGAGCGACCGCTCCTTCGCCGTCCCCATCAGCGCGGCGGCGACCTCGCGGACCTGGGTCACGCCGCCCGGGGCGCCGTCCACCCCGCCCGCGGTGACCGTCTGGACCGAATCGATGACGAGCAGATCGGGCTTCACCGTCTCGACGTGACCGAGCACCGCGGCCAGATCAGTCTCCGCGGCCAGGAACAGGTTCTCGCTGATCGCGCCGATGCGATCCGCCCGCAGCCGGACCTGCGCCGCCGATTCCTCACCGGTGACGTACAGGACGGACCCGGACCCGGCGACCAGGGCCGCCGCCTCGAGGAGCAGCGTCGACTTCCCCACGCCCGGCTCGCCGGCCAGTAGCACGACCGCCCCCGGGACCAGGCCGCCGCCCAGCACCCGGTCCAGCTCGTCGAGTCCAGTGGGCCGCGCGCTCGCCGCCCGGGCATCCACGGCCGCGATCGGGACGGCGGGCGTGCTGACCGGGCCGGGCCCAACCGCCCGGACGCCCGCCCGGACGAGGCGGGACGCTCCTGCCTCCTCGATCGTGCCCCACGCTTGGCACTCGCCGCATCGGCCCGCCCACTTGGGCGCCTGCCAGCCGCACTCCGTGCAGCGGAAGACACTGCCTGCCGGTGACTTAGCCATGGCTGGCACCTTAGCCTCCGGTCCTGACATTCCCCGGCCGCCCGCGGCCCTGCGCCGACGTCTCCCGCCGGAGCGCGGAGTACGGACCAGCCCGCAGGCACGGCGAGGGCCAGGATGAAGTAAACGCCACCGGTGTCAACATAAGCTGGCTCGACGGGGGAACCCGTGCACCGTGCGTGGAGGGAAGGGTCTTGAGCGACGCTGACCGGCCGGCCGGCACACCTGTGGCGCTGTCGACTTCGTCTGTCTACCCGGACCGGACACCGGACGCCTTCGAGGCGGCTGTCCGGCTCGGCTACGACGGCATCGAGGTCATGGTCTAC
>JBEKCN010000434.1:0-4636 GCA_050014855.1 Streptosporangiaceae bacterium
GCGCTGGCCACCCGCTCGGCCTCGGTGAGGCGCCGCCAGCCGTAGTTGTCGAGCCAGCGGATCGGCATGACCACGAAGGCGGACAGGACATAGAGCTTGTCGTCGTTGGAGATGTCGTAGGCGCCGTGCATCTGGTTCATGCGCCGCACCGCGGCCCGGCCGACCGGGCTGGCCAGCCCGTGTTCCAGGACGGCGTCGAGGATGAGCGTGGTGTCGTCGTAGCGCTTCTGCGTGCGCTGGGTGAACTCGCCGGTCTCGAACAGCAGTCGGCCGATGCTCGGGACCGCGTAGGTGCGGTAGAGCGCGAAGGACAGCGACTGGTTAATGTCCCACGGGAACTCATGGGCGGCCAGGATCCGGTAGATCTCGTGGTAGTCGCGGGCTGGATCGAGCTGGCTGATGCGCCGTGACCAGTGCCGGCGATCCATATTTGCCGTGTTCTGAGATGGCATTGCATTCACGGTCTTGATCTCCTCTCAATGCGGGTCACGTAGCTCCAGAGCCAGTTGATGCTCGGTCTTCACCGCGTCGATGTATGCCGGAGAGTCGACCGCGTCAAGAGCAGCCCGCAGGACGCCCTCATAGCAGGGATAAGGGGCTCCTCAACGAGAAGCTGCAGAAAGCTCCGCTGCACCATGTGGCCGCCTCCACCCTCGCAGGCACTGCCGGTTCGCTGCTATGCCCAGCCCATCAAACCTAACGTCGGACATCTAGCTTCATTCCGCGTCGAACCGCACCGAAGCCCTCTCCCTCAAGCTGTCGTGAGCCACCCGCCCCCCAGCAACCACTAACTGGATTGTGCAGGCATCACAAGCAATCTGCTGGTTGGTCGCCACGGAGGCGTCTGACGCGAAATTGGTAGCGGGGGCGAAGGATTTGAACCTGCGACCTCTGGGTTATGAGCACTACGACGCCCGTCTCAGCTGTCCCGCTACGGCTCCTGACAACGCTGAAGCGCTTCGCGAATGCCTTGCCGATGTCAGTCGCCGGGCATCAGGGCTGGTCTCCCCCGCTCGCGCCCGTCTCACAGTGTCTCGTGCACAAATCCGTGCACACGACCGACCGGCCGACCGGCCGACCAGGTGATCAGTCTCGTGATCCCGAGGTGAGGCTAAGTCCGAACGGGCCCGACCTCGGGAATCTCGAGCGGGCGTACGTTATAGCACCAAATACATATAGCATGTGATGCATGAGCGGGCTATACGCCGTCGAAGTCGAGCCAGAGGTCCGATCTTGGCTGGCCGGGCTGAGCGACCGCGATTTCGGCCGGGTCGACTTCCTGGTCGGTCCGCTCGCCGAACAGGCCGAGACGCTCGGCGAGCCCTACGCCCCGGCATCTCGGCGGGAAGGTCCGCGAGTTGCGATTCCACTTACTCACTCAGCAGACCCGGGTCACCTACTGGCTGGCGCCAGGCCGTCGCCTCATCCTGCTGACCGTTTTCCGCAAGACACGCAGCGCCGAGGCCGCCGAGGTCAGCCGCGCTCTGCAAGCCCAGAAGGTCTGCGAGGCCGAGCACGGGCCAGCACACGTCACGTTCGACCGGGAGGTGCCCTGACATGACCGCCGGCCACAGCTCCTACGACGACCTGGCCCGTGACCGCCGGGACAGCGCGGAGTATCGCGAGGGTTACGCCGAAGCGCAGCGGGCTTTCCTCATCGGCCAGGCTGTCCGTGAGCGCCGCCTAGCCCTCGGGCTATCCCAGACCGAACTCGCTGCTAGGGCTGGAATGACGCAACCCGCCCTGTCTCGGCTTGAGGCAGGTGGCGTCATTCCCACCATCCCGCTGCTCGATCGGATCTCCGGAGCCCTGGACGCCGATCTCATCGTCCAGATCTCACCCCACCCGGCCTAAAATTCGCCCCACGCTCCGCAATCGCCTCAGACCACGGGCGCAGCGTTTGCCTGCGGACTACCGGTTATTCCGATTAGCGTGCGCACTGTTGCCAGTATCCGTGGCGCCCTGCCGATTACGAGCGGCTGATGCCCGCGCCGTCCGTGCGAGCGGCCTCGCGCAGATTGGCCAGCTCCGGCGTCCTCAGCTCCGCGTGGCGATCACATTCAGGTGGCAACGCTGGCAGCGTGAGGAGCAATCGGTGCGCCCGTGCGGGCAAGCGGCGCCAGCCGCTACCAGGGCGACCTGAGATTGCCCGGCCGGTGGGCCGGGCGGCCCGCCACCCGCGGGCTTCGCCGGGATGATCGTGGTGCCTGACCGCGCTAGCCCGGCTGGCGGCACATCGTCTTGCCCGGGTAACACGGTCATTCCCGGCGGCTCGGCCACGCCGGGCCTGGCGGTGATTCCGGTGCCTGCGCGCCGGGTTCTGCGCCCAGGGCGGCGAGCCGCCGGAACTCGCCCTGCGTGTAACCGACGACCTCGCCATCGTCCAATGCGGCGCCCCGGGCGAGCGCGGCGCTGTAGGCGGCCTCGCCGAGCGCGTAGCGGGCGTGGGACTGGGCTTCACCGATGTCCATCTTCACGTCTTGGTGAACGGGAGAGATGTTCGGCGGGAAATGCGCCGAGAAGGCTCCGGACAGCGCCGCAGCCGGTTCGGCCTCGCCGAGCCGGGCCAGCACCACGGCGGCGCACTGGAGCGTCATGTTGAGCAACAGCCGGTTGCCATCGGCCTGTGCCTGTGCCATCGCTTCCTGCAGCGCGGCCAGCGCTCCGAGGAGATCGCCGGTCCGGGCCCGGATGAAGCCAGCCCACGTCAGGGCGATGCCGAGAACGGGGTCGAAGGCTCCGGCGCGGGTCAGGGCCAGGCTGTCCTCGATGAGCCTCAGCGCGGCCCGCGGGTCGCCGGGCCAGATCGCGCCCGCGGCCGTACAGAAGGCAAACGCCGACAGGCCCGGGTTCTGGACCCTCCGGGCCACCTCGACCGCTTCCATCGCAGGCCGCCGCGCCGCTGCGTAGTCTCCGGCGGCGGTCCAGGCCATCGCTTCCACGGCATGGAAGTCTCCGACGAGGAACTCGATGCCCTGTTCCGCGGCCTCCTGGCGACCCTCGCGGGCGATGCTGGCCCCGCGTTCTGGCTGCCCGGTCAGCGTGCAGGTCTGGGCGAGCACCATTCGCAGCAGCCCGAGGCTGATCGGATCGCCGACTGCCGGGTCTTGCAGGGCGTCCTCGGCCCGCCGCTGCGCCAGCGGAATGTCGCCGATGAAGAACGCGCTCCATGCCGCTGCGGCGATGACCATTCCGCGCAACTCGGGCGGGCACGCACCGATCTGGGCGAGGCAGGCTTCGGCCCAGCCGCCGGCGGTACTGGGCGATGTGATGGCGAAGCCGGCCAGGGCGGCGACGATCCGGAAGGCCAGCGGGCGCGCCTGGGCGCCCTCGGTCAGGGCCCAC
Source organism: Streptosporangiaceae bacterium (assembly GCA_050014855.1). Taxonomy (GTDB): domain Bacteria; phylum Actinomycetota; class Actinomycetes; order Streptosporangiales; family Streptosporangiaceae; genus Bog-532. Next base: position 3,346 of record JBEKCN010000434.1, read on the forward strand.
GTGACGGCGGCCTGCAGGTTGTCGCGCTCGGCCCGGATCCGCGGCTGCCACTCCAGTTGCGCGGGGCCGGCCAGTTCCAGCCCGGCCCGTTCGGCCAACGCCGCGTAGTACTCCGCGTGCTGGCGCCGCAGCCTGTCTAGCTCGCCGACCGCCAGTTGCTGCCGTGCGTAGGCCCGCATCGTCTCCAGCAGCCGGTACCGGCTGGTCTGGCCCGGTCCCTCCTCCTCGGCGACCATCGACTTGCCCACCAGGGAGATCAGGCTGTCCAGGACATCCCACCGCTGCCGGCCATCGGCGGCGGCGATATCGGCGGCCGCCGCGGCATCGAAGCTGGCGGGGAAGACCCCCAGGCAGCCGAAGACGCGGCGGTCGGCCTCGCCGAGCAGCGCATACGACCATTCGAGCGTGGCCTGCAGCGTCTGCTGGCGGCTGGCAGCATCGGCCCGGCCGCGGGTCAGCAGCCGGAACCGCCCATCCAGCAGCCCGGCGATCTCGGCCGGGCGCAGCGCCGCCACCCGGGCGGCGGCCAGCTCGATCGCTAGCGGGATCCCGTCCAGCCGCCAGCAGATCTCCCCGACCGCGGCCACGTTCGCCGGGGTCAGCGAGAAGTCGCTGCGCGCGGCGGTGGCCCGCTGGACAAACAAGGACACCGCGTCGCTGGCCCCGGCGGCCGCCATGCCTGCCTCGGGGGTTGGCAGCGACAGTGGCCGCAGCCCGAAGACCTGCTCCCCGCCCACGCTGAGCGGCTGCTGGCTGGTGGCCAGGATGCGCACCCCCGGGCAGCCGCCCAGGATGTCCGCGGACAGGGCTGCGGCCGCGGCCGCCAGGTGCTCGCAGTTGTCCAGCACCAGCAACAGCGCGGTCCTGGTCCGCAAGAACTCCACGACGCTGCCAGCCGTGGACAGGCCGGTCCGCGGGCGCGCCCGCAGCGCGGCCAGGACGGCCTGCGCCATCGTCTCCCCGTCCCCAGCCGCGTGCAGCTCGCACAGCCACGCGCCGTCACGGAAGGACGGCAGCTGGTCGACCGCGGCGTGCAGCGCCAGGCGGGTCTTGCCGACCCCGCCCGGCCCGGTCACGGTCACCAGCGGCGACCGCGCCATCGCCGCGGCCAGCCTGGCCAGCTCGCCCGCCCGGCCGACGAACGAGCTGAGCTGGACCGGTAGGTTCCCGGCGAACGCCTCCAGCGTGCGCAGCGACGAGAAATCGGCGCGCAGCCCGGGCCCGGTCAGCTGGAAGATCCTCACCGGCCGGGCCAGATCCCGCAACCGGTGCTCCCCCAGGTCCACCAGGG
>JBEKCN010000435.1:0-4635 GCA_050014855.1 Streptosporangiaceae bacterium
GTAGCCGCGGCAACCCAGGCACAGCACCCAGGCACGGGAACTGAGTGCAGCTGGCAGTTGTTTGAGGGACCGCAAGACTACAGTCTCGAGGTATGCGCTTACCTGGGCGTGCAGTGCGGTGGCACCGTGATCTCTTCGCAGCAGCACGGTACGTACGCGACGTGGGGCGGCATCGGCGAGCTCTCCGAATTGGGCTGGCGCGACCGCACCTGGATGGGGCTGCCCGTAGACGACGCCGTCCCGGCCGGACCGTCCGGCCGAATAAACGAGGCAGGCACCAGCGGCTGGTGCCAGCGCTTTGAGTCGGGAACTGTCTACGACAGCGATAAGACCGGCGCGATCAGGGTGCCGCGACTATGGGCGGACTACCTGAAAAGCCGGGGCGACGTCGCCGGGTCCACCGGCTTCCCCGTAAGTCCGGTGCTGGCCGCAGAGAAGTCTCCCTACGATACGACAGGGCACTTCCAGCGGTTCGAAGGGGCCCGGGACTACCCGGCAGACGTGGTAGACCGCCGGTCTGATCGGGAGCGACCCGGCGGCGCCGCCATCTACCATTCCCCGCAGCATGGCGTGTATACCGTCTCGCAAGGAAACGGCCTTCTCTACGAAAGGCTGAACGGCACAGCCGGCTGGCTAGGCTTCCCGACATCCGATGAGACGGATACCAGCGGGCCAGCGGGCAGCGCCGGGCGAACCATCCAGCGGTTCGAGGGCGGCGCGATCTATTACTCTCCACGATTTGACTCAGTGCCTGTAAAGCGCGCGGTGCTTGACTACCTTCTGGCCGAACGGTCCTCCCCTGAGGATTGGCTCGGGTTTCCCACAGGGGAAGCAGAGCCGCTGGCATCAGGAAAGGGCGAATATATTCAGTTTTTTGAATACGGTGTCGTTACATTCCGAGAGAACCTGATCAAGGCTTGGCTGGACTGCGACCGCGATTCCAACCGCCTGCCGTCTGTCCGCGAAGACGGTAGAGCCGCGGCGGAGCACGAGATCGCCCAGCTTAAGACAAATGCCGCCCTCGGCGCCGATGATGGACAAAAGCCGATTGCTAGCCAGCATGAGACGGTCGAAGATTGGTGGAGCGAATAGTATGCGCTGAAAAATCCCAGTTGTATAACTGGTCCATGCGCACAGGTGCGCGGGCTTTATCCGGTGACGTGATCCTGCGGAGAAGGAGGTCCTGGCGGGTGGCCCTGAACCGTACCGGGGCGCGATGAGGCAGCCAGGCCCCGGACGAAAGCAATCAGGCACGCCACGGGCCCGCCAGTCCGGGATCCGTAGCGTCTCTGGGACAGGCCTTCCGTAGCTGCACGACCAGACTTCTGGAGGACTGCTGAACTTCCGCACGAGGAACTGACTCGACGTATCCGGCCAGACATCTGGCTGCACACCCTCGGACGAGGTGATCCGGCATAAAGCCAGTTCAGGGGCCGAATGGCCAGATAGGAGAAAGCGCCCCAGCAGTGTCCCCAGCAGGATTCGAACCTGCGCACACAGATCCGGAGAGGATTCCCGAATAACGCCCTGACATGCGCAGACGTGGCCAAGCCCTGGCCGGCCGGGCGGCCAGCGGGCACACACTGGATGGCCGCGCCGTCCGCCATAGCGTGCCAGGCATACGGGCCATTAGCCTTCACCGGACTCGGCGTTGCCCCCTAGAAGGATGTGCAGGCTGCGCCGGTCAGGCTATCTTCCAGCTCCGGTCGCCGAGCCGGGCGACCACGTCAATGCTTCCGCCGAGGGCGGCGACGTAGGCGCGTACGACGTCGATGCCGGAGATCTCGCCGTGTTCGATCTTGGAGATGCGGGCCTGGGACACGCCGAGGGCCTCGGCCAGCTCTGCCTGGGTCACTCCGGCCGTGGTGCGCATCTCGGCCAGCTGGTGCCCGCGCAGGTATGCTTCCCGGTGCTCGCGGGCTGCGGCCTTGCCGGCGGCCTGCTCTTCGCCAGTTCGCGGGTCGGACGCTCGGCCTTTGGCCTTGACGTCACTCCACTTGGCGTAGCCGCTGCTCATTGCTTCCTCGATTCCTCTGCTTCCAGCTCGGTCAGGTGCTGGGTGAATCGCTCGTCCGCCAGCGGGATGGCCTCGCGGTACCAGCCGTCCCAGTTTCCTGCCTTGTCGCCGGCGACCAGGAAGATCGCCTCGCGCCTGGGGTCGAACGCGAACAGCATTCGGATCTCGGTCGTCCCGGACGACGGCGGCCGGAGCTCTTTCATGTTGTGGTAGCGGCTGCCCTTGATCCGGTCAGCCAGTGGCCGCCGCAGGGCAGGGCCTTCGGCGGCGAGCTGGTCGATAGCGTCCTCGATGAGATCGGCGGTCTCGGGGTCGCTTTTGCAAACCGCCAGATACCATGCCTCGACCTCAGGATGGAGGCTCACCTCCCACGCCATGCCCGCATTATAACCGATCAGTCATGTCCGGCCGGATGGGTTCTGGCGGCCGGGCCACGAGGGTCTGAGCGTGGTTCGCCCTCTTCACAGGAGACTGGGCACTTGGTGTGGGCGTGATACGCCGGGGGTCTGGGAAGCCGAGGCTGGTGTATCCGGGGGCGCGCCCGGCCAGTGTTGCAGCGAGCACGCCGGTAGCGGTGTCGTGGTAGTCGTGGATTTCGCTACGCTTATCAAGGGATTCGCCCGGCCGCAGTCCGATGGAGCCGTCGAGGATTGCGACCTAGTCCGTCACGGACGAGTCCCACCCGAGCTCTGCAAGGCTGCACAGCATGCCTTGGGATACCTCTCCCCGATAACGACGGCGCCTTATCTTGTATGGCCTCGGCCTAACCTTTGTGGCAGGAAGCCAGGCTCCCGGGGGTGCTACGGGGACGAGGTTGCCAGCTTCTACGATTGGCACACCGCCCCAGACGATCTGCGGCTGGTAATCGACGCCGATATCGACATCCGCGAGCCAGATACGCTCGCCACCTGGATGAGGGCGAACCTTGACAACTCGCCCCACCACCACGCCCCTTGTTGCCACAAGGCGAAACGGTAGCAGCCTTGCTGCCACACGCGCTGCGAAGGTCCCATTCCTGAGTCAGGCCACGTGCAGGCGACTCTGACCTGGGGAACTGGAACATCAGACGGCGGTGCCCGACGACCACATGAGATCGAATGCGTCTCTGGCGCGGCGGGCGTGTCCTGGGTCCATAAGCATGTCACTGTTCGAATCGTTATTTGGCCTGATAACGCAGCCAAGCCAATCATCCTCGCTAAGATAATCGCGGATCTGCGCGTGGAGGGCGGGTTCCTCGGCTTCGAGTCGAACGGTTCGAGTTCGTACAGGACCACGCTAGTAAATACTGGAGTCGCAGTGAGGTGATCTCAGCGAAATATGTTCGGACAGCCGGGCTTTCTCTGACCCAGAGATGGGCATCCAAGCAGACACGCGGACGAACCGGACTGTCCGGAAATGGGCGTGGAGCCCCAGTAGAAGAGGTCTCACCACAAGATCAGCTTCTGCTGGAAGGCTCCACGTGATCGCCTATCGTGCCACGCTTGACGTCCCAAGGGAACTGGCGCAGTTCGTTGCGAAGCTGCTGCTGGCCGAGCGCGGGCGGCGCGGCACCCCCGAAGCCAGCCGGGCGCTGACCTGCTTCTGGCAGGCGGTGCTGGGGCTGCGGTGGTTCCGCGACCGCACCGCCCCCGATGCGCTGGCCCGGGACCACGGCATCTCACGGGCCACCGCCTACCGGTACGTGGACGAGGTCATCGCGGTGCTGGCCAAGGAGGCCCCGGAACTGCGCGATGCGCTGGAAAGGGCCAGGGACAAGGGCGTTCCGCACGTGATCCTGGACGGCAAGATCATCCCGGCTGACCGGTGCGGGGAGAAGACCCTCAGCGTAAAGAACGAGGTCATCGACCTGTGGTACTCCGGCAAGGCCCGCGCTCACGGCGGCAACATCCAGGCAATATTCGCCCCGGACGGGTTCCCGCTCTGGGTATCTGATGCCGAGCCCAGCTCGGTGCATGACATCACCGCCGCCCGCCTCCACGCCCTGCCAGGGCTGTACTGGGCCGCCGCGGCTGACCTGCCCACCCTGGCCGACCCCGGCTACCACGGCGCCGGCATCGGCGTTCATATCCCGGTCAAGCAGCCCGCCGGCGGACGGGAACTCGATATTGGCACCCGCACCCGCAATGCCCTCCAGCGCTCCCTGCGCTGTCTCGGCGAACGCGGGTTCGCCCTGCTCAACCAGCGCTGGCGCACTCTCCAGCACATCACCGCCAGCCCCAGCAAGATCGGCGACATTGCCCGCGCCGCACTCGTCCTCACCCATTTCGAGCACGGCTACATCAAATGAAAATCGCTGAGATTACCTCATTGGACAGCGACCGCTCCTGCTATGTTTTTCGTTCTCGCCCGTATCACGTCTCAGTTCTGTTTACCATGATGTGGCCTCGAGCGGGCTTAAGCCTGAGAATCTGAGGCCTTTCGGCGGGCCGCTCGGGACCTGCTAGGACTACCAAGGGAGTAGACACACGTGAATGCCATGACCGCCAGGGGAAGGCACCGAGCCGGTCACCGGGGAGGCAATGCCCGGCCAATCCGGGTAGCCAGTAACAAGCCGACGTATGGCACCGATACCGGACCCGCGGAGTTTGTTCAGCCGATCCGGGAAATCAGCCCGGTGG
>JBEKCN010000436.1:0-4631 GCA_050014855.1 Streptosporangiaceae bacterium
CCGGTTCCCGCCCTGTGCGCGCTGCGGCCAGTGCTGCCCGGGCGGCACCGAGCGCTGGCCGGAGGGCCGGGTGTGCGAGTACTGCTACCTGCAGGCCCGGCTGCCCACCGGGAGCTGCGCCGACTGCGGGTTATCACCCGTTCTGGCGAACCGCGCAATCGCGGCTCAACCGGCGGGCAACAAGGCGCTGGCCCGTTCGGTCTGAAGTCCGATCGGGTGTGAACCGTTACGCCGTTGTCCGTCGTATCTCATTCATCTGGCCCGCAGCGGCCGGGGATGTATCACACACACCGTCTGTCTCCTCTGAGCAGACATCAGGCCCGCGTCAGCGGGCCACACAGGGAAAGCGGCACCGCGCCAGCTGCCGGTGCCGCACACCTAAAAGCAGACCATTGTGGCAGGCCTGCCCGGAGGAGGCGGCGTCGCCCACGCCAGCACCGCGATCGCGATGGCTATCAGGCAGCGATAGATGCCGATCACCGCAGGAACAGTTAAAGCTCAGAAAGTTAGAGCTCAGAAAGCGAGATGGGACCGATGAGCTGGCTTGACGAGATGGAAGCGGCCGACTCGGCCTACCCCGGCGACGTTTCATACCCGGCGGCCAGGACCCGCGCCGGACGCGGCCTGTACCAGCTGCACGCCGAGCTGGATGACGCGCACCTGAACGCGGCCAGGGACCTCATCGCCGACTGGTACGCCCGCCAGGCCAACCACAAGGCCAGACCGGGCGGTTCCGGCCGGGACTGGCGGCCGGCCCGCGACCCCGAAGCCAGCGCTCGGCAGATCGGTCTCCGCGCCAGCATCCCCCAGCCGCACGAGTACGAGTCACCGGAATATCAGGCAGCCGCCGCGGCGTCGAGCCGGTGATCTCCGGCCACGACAAGCTCGCCTCCTGAGTAAGCCTGCGCCCAGGCCAGGCAACAACGTCAGCGCTCGCAAGCGCAAGCACGGCCGCACCGGCGACAGAGCCTCGCGCACCACGTCTAGGCGGGCAGCGACCAGCTCGCGGGCTTCCTCGATTATTGGCACCTTCCAGGCGCGCTTGCCCTTGGTCGCCTTGTCGATCAGGCCGCCGGGGCCGGGTGTGGTCTGGCGCCGGACGGTCCAGATCCAGCGACGGCCGTCAATGTCGGCTTTACGGACGCCGGACACCTCACCGATGCGCGCGGCCTGCAGGCAGCGAAGGTCACCACCTCACCCCAGCCCGCGTAGTTGTCGGCCGACCGCTCGACGAGCGCGGCGCCAGTATGGGCCGCGCTACTGCTCACGGCCGCCATCGCCGCCGCCCGCGACAACGACATCGGCGCACCGTCGGATTACCTGCGGCGAGCAGGCCAGGCAGCCGACCACATCCACGCCGACCGCAACGACCTGTGGACCAGCTTCGGACCCACCAATGTCGCCATCCACGGCATCTCAGTCGCCGTCGAGCTCGGCGATGTCAGTGAAACCATCCGGCGGGCCGAGCAGGTCAATACCACGGCACTTCCCGCCGATCTGCTGGAACGGCGCGCTCAGGTCTTCATCGACCTAGGCCGCGCCTACGTGCAACGCCGCGATGACGCCGCCGCCACCACCGTCTTCCGGCAGGCCGGCCGAAGAACTCGCCCCCGAAGAGGTGCACTACAGTGTTCCCGTCCGCGAGGCCCTTCGCGAGATGCTCAAGCAGGAACACCGCTATGCAACCCCAGAACTTCGCCCGCTCGCGCGGCGAACCGGCATTATCTCCTCATGAACCGTGACTATGAACGATGACCCAGTTCTCTACGTGATCGTCTGCGGCGCCGGACCCGCCGGGCAGGTAACGCGCCTGATCAGCTACGCACGCTCGCGTGGATGGAACCCCTACCTCATCGCCACCCCGGCCGGCCTGGACTTCATCGACGTGCCGGAACTGGAATCACAGACCGGCCACCCCGTACGAGCTGAGTACCAAACCTCCGGAACTGCCGCCAGCGGCCGGTCACTGCCCAAGGCGGATGCCATCATCGTGGCACCGGCCACCTACAACACGGTCAATAAGTGGGCTAACGGCATCAGCGACAACTTTGCCCTAGGCATCCTCGCTGAGGCTGTCGGCCTGCACATACCCGTCGTGGTGCTCCCATTCGTTAACAGTGCGCTCGCCGCGCACCCTACATTCCGGCGCAGTGTGACGCTACTGCGTGATACCGGGATCGATGTGATACACGGTCCGGGACGCCTCGAACCGCATCCTCCCGGGACCGGCGCCAGTACGTTCGAAACGTTCCCCTGGCACCAGGCACTTGATGAGGCCGATACGCTCCGGCACGCACATGGGCAGCCGGACATGGCTGGCTTGGCCGAATTTGCAGGACTCGAATCCTTGCCGACGGACGTGTGCCTGCGGTTGCTGGAGTCGGTCCCGGTCGGCCGCGTCAGCTTCTCCATGGGCGGCGAAGTCGTCACGCTGCCGGTAAACCATGCCGTAGACGGGCAAGAAGTGGTCTTTCGCACCGACCGCGGATCCAAGCTGTCAGCTAGCTACCGGCAGGACCCCGTCGCGTTCGAAGCCGACGACTACGATCCGGAGACCCGAACCGGGTGGAGTGTCCTGATCAAAGGCCGCGCCGAGGTAATCCGCGAGGATTCCGAGATCCAGCGGCTCAGGCAGCTTGACCTATATCCTTGGGTCACCGCCGCCGAGCACCCCTTCTGGATCCGGATACGCCCCACCTCCATAACTGGGCGGCACACACCACTGACCAGCTCCAGCTAGGCCAGGGCCTGGCCGTGGCCGCGCGCAAAGCGTCTACCTACCGTCCCGGCCACCAAGCGCCCGCCAGCCGATACCGGCACGACCAGGCGCGAATCACACAGGCTGCCGGTTGGCCACACCATCACGCCATTGCCTGCCTGCCGTGCCTAGGTTCAGTTGATCGTTGCCGTTCGTCGGCGGCCCCGCGCGAGCGGGGGTGGTCCGTAGCAGAGCCCGGCCAGCAGCAGGGTCGAGACAGTCGGCCCTGCGCGAGCGGGGGTGGTCCGGCGATGTCCTGCGCGGTCTGGGGCAGGCCGCTGTCGGCCCCGCGCGAGCGGGGGTGGTCCGCCGGGCATGCCTGGGAAGGACGCGGCATCACCGTGTAAGACGCGAAACACCCAGGTCACAACCTGAGAGGTTATAGAACAAGCTGAGGTCGGACCCGGGATGTTCTGACCCGGCCCCGACCTCAGGATCGGCTTCTCTGAGTTAGGCCGCTGGTCGAGGATGTGTTTGACCTTGCGGCGGTCGATGTTGAATTCGCGGGCGATGGCACGTTGGCTGTGGCCCGCCTCGTGGCGCGCACGGACGGTCTGCTCCAGGGTTGGCGCGACCGCGAGTTCCGGCGGTACCTCTTGTATCAGAGGCTGTACCGGACGATGCGGAGCGCTGGGCTCAGCTTCACCCGTCCGCGTGCCACGTCCCGCACGGATCAGCATCATCAGAAATCTCGAACGAACCGACCAGCGCCAGGGCGGGCCAGGCGCTGACCAGTGCGCCGATCGGGCCGTGTCCGACGCCGTGCGCCAGGTTGGCGCCGACCGTGGCCACGATGCCCGTACCCAGGCTCCACGCGGCCAGTTGTGGTACGGGCTGGTTCCGACGGCTGGCGTCCAGGACTGCCATGGACGCAGCCCAGATAAGCCCGTCCACTGTGAACGGCAGCAGGCGGGCTGTCATGCCGGACTCGCCGTGCGAGCGTACGAGTTCGTAGGCATGCTGATGGGAGATGCTCGCGGCGACGACCGCGACGGCCACCACAGCGAGCGCCGTCGTAATCCTGATGAGCCGGTCGGTCACAGGCCCAGCTCCTCAAGCCAGCCGATGACGAACAGGTCATCATCGCCGTAGCCGGCGGCGAGCCGTTCCGCGAGGACCATGGCCGTGAGCGCCTGGTTCCGGGTGAACAGGCGGCCCGGGTGACACGAGACGATCCATGCGCTGTGACCGTCGGCCGCGGCGGATTCGCTGAACTCCGCGGTCGCGATGACCCGGCCGTCGATCTCCAGGCAGATAGAATCGTTGTTGATCTTGGTTGACATGAGCAGCCCCTCTCCCACCCGAGGGAGCCACGGGGAGCCAGGAACGGGAGCCAACGCAGGTCGACTCGTCCAGACTGCCCGCGACGCCTTTAGGGCGTCCTTGCAGGTGAGGGGCTCCCCGGCCGACTCAGTCCGACCGGGCCAGACAGGCCGTTCGTGACTGGGGGTCAAGGGGTCGCGGGTTCAAATCCCGCCGTCCCGACGTAGTTTCCGCAGCTAGTCGGCTTGTCATGGGGCTAGACCACTTTCAGCCGGGGACCATTTGGGGACCGGCGCACCGAGATATGCGCGTTCAGGGCGTCCCCCGCGTCCGTGATCGACTGGTCATCCGGGTGCAGGTAGCGCTGCGTGGTGGACAGTGACCCATGCCCGGCGATCTTCCGTATAACGTGCACCGGGACACCCGCGTCGGAACTGGTAGAGAGCATTGTTCGAACCCTGCGAATAGGGCTAGCTCGACGAACGGACGGTTGTGGCAGCTGCCTCGTCGCTGCGCTTTTCGGTTGTACCTGCTGCATCATGCGGGCATCTGCTGCAACGGAACTGGCTGCATCATCGTCCGGCTTGATGCAAGCGGATGATGACATCCC
>JBEKCN010000437.1:0-4629 GCA_050014855.1 Streptosporangiaceae bacterium
ACCACCGCCCGCGACACCCGGGAGGCACCACCACCCTCAGCCCAGCCGGCCTGCGGGACTCTTCCCGCCACGGCCCTCCCCGCCCCCCGCCGCCTGATCATCCGCACCCCGCCGGGCACGTCAAGGGCGCCTGCGGCGTCGCTTCGCGATCAATGCCGCGTCGTTAGCGCTGTGCGTTAGCCGTCAACTCGTTTGGGTCACGTTCGGGTTCCGGGTTTTGCGCTGCCCGGTGAAAACGGCGGAGCTCCTGTAGATCGAGGGATTGCGACATCACTTCGATCCTGGACAGGAGCTCCGTTGAATGATTGTGCCATGGTGACCGTGCCGTGCCTGATCACGGTCGCCGCGGGCGTGCTGGCCCCGGGTCACCTGGGCGAGCTGACCCGGTACCTGCCGTTTGAGCTGGCCGATGACGTCCTGGAGAGCACCAGGACCGTGCAGAAGCGGATGCGGGCGCTGCCCTCTCGCGTCGGGATCTACTTCGTGCTCGCGCTGGCGCTGTTCCCCGGGGTCGGCTACCTGCGGGTGTGGGGCAAGATGACCGCCGCGCTGGAGGACCTGGGCCTGCCGCGCCCGTCGGAGAAGGCGCTGCGGGACCTGCGCCGTCGTCTCGGCCCGGCCCCGGTGAAGGCCATGTTCGAGTCGGTCGCGGTCCCGCTCGCACCGCCGGGAACCCCGGGCGTCTTCTACCAGGGGCTGCGGACGGTGGCGTTCGACGGCCTGAACTCGGTCAAGGTGCCCGACAGCGGCCGGAACCGGTCCTGGCTGGGCAAGACGATGACCTGCCTGGGCCTGGCGGGGTACCCGGCGATGCGGATGGTGGTCCTGGCCGAGACCGGCACCCGCGGGCTGCTGGGCGCCGTCATCGGCGGGAAGGGCGAGCGCAGCGAGGTGCCGCTGGCCCGCAAGCTCGTCCCGCTGCTGCGCGAGGGGATGCTGCTGCTGGCCGACCGCGCCTACGACGCGGCCGACCTGCTGAAGGAAGCAGCCGCGGCCGGGGCGCACGTCCTGGTCCGCGGCAGCGCCGCCCGCAAGCCCCCGGTCCTGGAGGTCTTGCCCGACGGGTCCTACCTGTCCCGGATCGACGGCCTCGGGGTGCGGATCATCGAGGCGGCCCTGGACGTGCACGGCGCCGACGGCACCCGGCTCGGGGACGGCTACCGGCTGATCACCACCTTGCTGGACTGGCGCCGCTACCCGGCCGGGGAATTGATCCACCTCTACCATGAGCGGTGGGAAATCGAGATTGGCCACCGCTGGCACCGGTCAAGCTGCGCTGCTTTCTCATGGTTGCGGTCCTTCGTTGCGGCGGGTTTCTGTTTCGGGGGGTGCCCAGCGGGCGCGGGTATAGAAGCCGGGTGGGCGTGCCCTGCGTTCGCGTAGCTGCAGTATCTGCTGCTCGTCCGCGGTGATGATCCAGTTCTTGGTTCCGGGGGCGTGGCGGGCGGTGATCCAGCCGCGGTAGATCCAGTTGTAGATGGTGGCGGTGGGCATGGCCAGCTCGGCGGCCAGTCTGGGAACTGACCATTGGCCGGGCGCCAGGCCGGTGAGCACGGCGGGCCGTCCCTTCGTCTGGCTGCGGATGCCGCGCTGCGTGATCAGGGTGCGGACCTGCTCGCCGGTGAACCGGCTGGTCCGCTTGGGCGGCCGGAATCCCTCGGCGTTGAGGCCGTCGGCGATCTGCTGGTTGTTACGGCCTGCGGCGGCGAGCCCGGTGACGCGGGTGAGGAGGGCGGGGTAATAGGACAGCTGGTCCAGCCGGGCGACAGGGCGGACGGCCCGCCCGGTGCTCTGGTGCCCGCCGGCCCAGGTGATGGCGACGTCGACCAGCTCGCTGTCCCCGGCGACGGTGGCCGTGATGTCCTCGATGAGGATGCGCAGCAGCTCCTTGCGGTCCGCCTGGCTGGTGGACGGAGCGCTCCAGACGTGCGGCAGATCAGCAGCCAGGGCCTGGATCGCCGCGCGTTGCGCTGCGCTGAGGGTCTTGGGCTGTTCCTCGGTGAACCGCTGGTAGTCCGCCTCCAGCCGGCCGGCTTCGGCGAGCGCGGCTTCCCAGCCGGCTTCCAGCTGGCGGACGACGAGGCGGTTCTCCGGCTCGGCGAGCTGGTACTGGCGCCGGGCCCGGTCGGCGGCGTAGCGGGCGCGCTCGAGCCGCTGGCGCCACAGCTTGTCCAGCATGGCCCGCTCGTCCTCGGCCTGGGCGGCGGCGGCCATGGAGACCTCCAGCGCGGCCGGCGCCACCGCTTCCAGCACCTGGCCGGTGACGTAAGCGTCCAGGGCCGGGCCGGCGATGTGCTGGCACCGGCCGCCGGTCCCGTAGTTGGCCTGGTAGTAGGCGCACGTGTAGTTGTGCGGCAGGTGTGCGGCCCCTGATCCGCCGGGGTAGCGGACCGTCATCCGGTGGCCGCCGCAGCGGCCGCAGCGCAGCAGCCCGGACAGCAGCGCCGACCCGTCCCGCGGCGCGCCCGGCGTGGCCGCGGTCTGCCGGTTGGCGGCCATCCGTGCGATGTTCGCCTCGTACTGTTCCGGGGTGATGTAGGCCGGCAGCCTGCCCGGCAGCAGGACCAGCCACTCGCTGCTGTCCATGACCACCCGGCCGGTGCTGGGCTGGCCCGGCACCTTGCGGCGCGGCTCGACCTGGCGGCGGCCGTAGGCGTAGTACCCGGCGTAAACCGGGTTGTGCAGCATGATCTGCAGCGTCTCCCGGGTCGGGCGCCGCCACTCCAGCTCCCCCTTGGCCGGCCCGGAATGGACACGGACCGGCAGCTGGACCTGCTGACCAGCCAGGTAGCGGAGCACCCCGTTGATAGTGCCCAGCCGGGCGAAGGCGCTGAAGACCAGCCGGACAACATGCTGCGCCTGCTCGTCGGGATCCAGGACGGCCTCGCCGGACGGGCGGCGGACGTAGCCGATCGGCAGCGGGATGGCCAGCTCGCCGCGCTCGGCCTTGGCGAGCCTGCCCGACAGCATCCGCTGCCGGATCAGGTACAGCTCTGCCTCGCTCATCGTTCCCTTCAGCCCCAGCAGCAGCCGGTCGTTATAGACCCCGGGGTCATAGACACCATCGGGATCGGCGAGCAGCACGCCGGACAGCGAGCACAGCTCCAGCAGCTGGTGCCAGTCCCGGCCGGTCCGCGCCAGCCGGGACATCTCGATACCCAGGACGACGCCCACACGTCCCATCGTGACCTCCGTGACGAGCCTGGCAAAGCCCTTCCGGGAATCAGCCGTCGCCGCCGACACCCCCAGATCGTCGTCGATCACCACGACCTGCGACCGTGCCCAGCCCAGCGCGACCGCCCGCCCGGCCAGCGCGTACTGCAGCCGCGTGGACTCAGTGTGCTCAAGCACCTGCTGCCTGCTCGACTGGCGGACGTACACGATCGCCGCCCGGTCCAGGTGCTCCGGGCGGATCTTCTGCTGCGGCTGCCCCCGCAGCCGGTAACTGGCCAGGCTCATCACCACCGCCTCCCGCCGAGCTGGCCGCCGCTCTCGCTGCGAGCATCGCCAGCATCGCCACTGCGGCAGCCCGCCGCTCCGGCGGCAGCACCGCCCAGATCAGGGGATCGGGAGTCACCGCATTCCCGGCACTCAGCTGCATCGCGCTCACCTGCTGCCGCTGACCGCAGCCGGCACACCAGAGCTGCCGCCTGCAACAGTGCTCCCACGCCGAGTATCGCCCCGGACCCCGGCGTCATGCTAGAGACGATTTCCATTTCATGGGCATCAGCGGTGGCCGATTGAGGTCGCCTACCTCGCGCTGCGGCACACCCTGCTCGGCGGGTACGTGCTCCGCTCCCGCGACCGGGCAGGCGCCGAGCAGGAACTATGGGCGCTGCTGACTGTCTACCAGGCGCTGCGCATGGCAATGGTGACCGCCACCGGGACCGTCCCGGGCACCGACCCGGACCGGGCCAGCTTCACCGCGGCGCTCGAAGCCGCGCGGGAGCAGGTCATCACCGCGCGCGGCATCGAAGACCCCGGCGACCCAGGCGACGCCGGCCGGATCGGCCGCGCCGTCCTCGCCAGCCTGCTGCCCGCCCGGCGGGCACGCTACAGCGCCCGGAAAGTGAAATGCTGCACCTCCCGATGGCGCGTCCGCGACCAGGACCGGCCCGAACTGCCCACGCGGATCACCCGGGTGCAGATCACCATCATCGCCCCACCCCTGGACCGGCCCGCAGCCCGTCCCCGCAGCCGGAAGGACCAGCCGCCCGGTCCCCGCCAGGCCCAGCCCGACACCAGAAGAGACCAGATCACCCGCATCATGGCCAGCCAGCCCGGACGCGACTGGGCCGGACACCACCTCGCTGACCTGCTCGGCATCAAGCCCCGCAACATGCTCACCCAGCTCGCCGAATGGACCCGCCTGGGCTTCCTCGCCAAGACCGGCCCCGGCCGGTACGCGCTGCCCGCCCCGGCCAGCACCACGGCCGATGCGGGACCGTAACCCATAAGCGACCGAAAGCGGTTGCCCCCCGGCGGCCAGGCTTAACGACGCGGTATTGCCCGCGTAGCGGCGCCGCAGGCGCCCTTGACGCGATCGTCCGGGAGCGGATCATGCCGGGCGGCAGGGGGCAGGGAGCCCCTGGTGGCGGGATACGGTTCAGCGGTTCAGGCTGGTGGCCT
>JBEKCN010000438.1:0-4627 GCA_050014855.1 Streptosporangiaceae bacterium
ACGGCCTGGCCGTGCTGCGGCTGCGCCAAATGCTCGCCCGGTCCGGCGCCGACGTCGTGCATGCGCACGGGCTGCGCGCGGGCGCGCTGGCGGCTCTGGCCCTGTCGCTGCGACCGACGGCTGCGCCCGTGCCCCTGGTCGTCACCGTGCACAACGCCCCGCCGCCGTCGGGTGTGACCGCGGCGATCTACCAGGCCCTGGAGCTGATCGTGGCGCGTAGCGCCACCACCATCCTGTGCGTATCGGCCGATCTGGAGGACCGGATGCGCCGGGGCGGCGCCCGTGACGTCGGCCGCGCCCTGGTCCCGTCCCGGGGCCAGGCTGGGCTCGGGACCGCGGTAGCGGGAGAGACGGTCCGCCGTGAACTCGGCCTAGGCCAGGACGAAGGCGCCCCGGGAGAGCCCAGCCGCCGGCCCCTCATCCTCGCCGCCGGGCGCCTCGCCCCGCAGAAGGGCTTCGCCACGCTGATCGAGGCGGCCGGCCGCTGGGAGGACCTCAGCCCGGCGCCGCTGCTCGCCATCGCCGGTTCTGGCCCCCTGCGCGCTGAACTGACCGCGGCGGCCGCCCCGCTCGGTGACAAGGTACGTTTCCTCGGCCACCGCGACGACATAGCCGCCCTGCTGGCTGCTGCCGACCTGTTCGTGCTGCCCAGCCTGTGGGAGGGCCAGCCCCTCGTTCTGCAGGAAGCGCTGTGTGCGGCCCGTCCCATCGTGGCTACCCGGACAGGAGGCATCCCCTATCTGACCGGCGAAGACGGCGCGCTCCTGATCCCGGCCGGCGATCCCGCCGAGCTCGCCGCCGCCGTCCGCCGGGTCCTGACCAGCGACTCGCTGGCCCGCCGCCTGGCCGACGGCGCCCGGGCCCGGGCCCGCCTGCTTCCCTCAGAGAACGACGCGGTCGAAGCCGCCGTGGCCGTCTACCGCCGGCTCACCACCGCCGGCCTGGCCAGCGGCCCGGCCGCGTGAGCCGGCAGCGGATACGCCGAGCATTCTCAGTCGTATGCACTGGGCGGACAATGCTCCCCGTAACGGTTTATTAGGCGGGTGGCGCGTCCGGGAGCGGGCGCAGCCAGTCGGCGGCGACCTGGGCGGCGAGCCTCTCCAGCAGCGGGCCGGCGTTGGTCATGCTGGACGCGAGGTCAGGCTCCACGGCAGAGAGTGCGTAGGCGCCGTCGATCCCGGCGCGAGCCAGCGCCGCCTCATCCAGGGCGCAGGAGCCCGCCACCGCGACGACCGGCGTCCCTGGAGACGCCAGCCGGGCGGCGAGGGCGACGCCGGCCGGGGCCTTGCCCCGCAGCGTCTGCTCGTCCAGCGACCCCTCACCCGTGATCACGAGGCTGGCCCCGGCCGCCCGCGCACCGAACGACACCAGTTCCAGCACGACCTCGATCCCCGGCTGCATCCGCGCGCCGAGAAAAGCGAGCGCCGCGAAACCGAGGCCCCCGGCGGCTCCCGCTCCCGGAAGGTCCCGGAAATCCCCGTCCAGGGCCGTCTCGGCCACCTCAGCCCACCGGGCGAGGCCCTGCTCCAGTACCGGGATGTCCGCCGCCGAAGCACCCTTCTGGGGCCCGTAGATCGCCGCCGCCCCGTCGGGCCCGAGCAGGGGGTTGTCCACGTCGCTGGCCAGTATCACGTCCAGCCCGGACAGGTCCCGCCGGCCGGTCAGATCCAGCTCACGCAGCCCAGCCAGCGCAGCCCCGCCAGGCTCGAGCGGGCGCCCGGCCGCGTCGAGCAGGCGTCCGCCGAGGGCCGTGATCAGGCCGCTGCCGCCGTCGGTGGTGGCGCTGCCGCCCAGCCCCAGCACGACGTGACCGGCCCCGGCGTCGGCGGCCGCCACGAGCAGCTCGCCAGCCCCGTAGCTGGTCGCGGTCAGCGGCCGGAGCCGGCCGTCCGGCAGCCTGCTCAGCCCGCACGCCTGCGCCACTTCAATGACCGCCACATCGCCGCAGAGCGCGAACGCGGCGGTGACCGGTTCCCCGGTGGGCCCGCTGACCTCGACGTCGATGCGGCGGTAACCCGCCGCCAGCGCCGCGTCTACCGTGCCGTCCCCGCCGTCCGCGACCGGGATCTCGTCGGTCACCACGCCAGGGACCGCTGCGGCCAGGCCCCGGGCCAGGTGCGCGGCCACCTCCTCGGCGGACAGTGACCCCTTGAACTTGTCCGGGGCGATCACCACCCGGGCGGAGGCGGCCTGCCCAGGCGCTACTCGGGCGGGGGCGGCCTGCCCAGCCGCCACTCGGGCGGAGGCGGGCGGTCCAGGCGCCACCTGCCCGGAGGTGGCCCGGCCGGGCGGCGTCCGGGCGGGGGCGGGCGGTCCAGGCGTCGCGCCGCTCAAGGGGCCGGTCACGTTCTATCCTCTCGGAATCGAGTTCGTCCGGGCCACCTCGGCGAACCACTCGGCGCTGCGCTTGGGGATGCGCCGCAGGGTGCCGTAGTCGACGAAGACCAGGCCGAACCGCTTCGAATAGCCGTGCTGCCACTCGAAGTTGTCCATCAGTGACCAGGCGAAGTAGCCGCGCAGGCCGACCCCGTCTTTGATGGCGCGCCGCGCCGCCCGCAGGTGATCGTTAAGGTAATCGATCCGCTCGATGTCCTTGACCATGCCGTTCGGGTCGACGTAGTCGTAACATGCCGCGCCGTTCTCGGTGATGTAGAGGGGCATCCCTGGCGCGTCGTCGCGGAGCCGTATCAGCAGGTCGTACAGGCCCTCCGCATCCTCCAGCCAGTCCATCGCCGTCACCGGCATGCCCTCAGGATGGACGAAGACGGCGTAACCCCGGCCCATCGGGGTGTCCCCCCGGCGGAACACGCCATCTTCCCGACCCGCGACGATGTGCGGGGCGTAGTAGTTCACGCCCAGGAAGTCGATCGGCGCCTGGACCGCCGCGAAGTCCCCCTCCCGGATCAGTTGCGGCCCGGGCGCGTAGGCCCGGTCCAGCCGGTCCGGGTAGGAGCCGTTCACCAGCGGCTCCAGGAACACGCCGTTGATCTGGGCGTCGACGTCGGCGGCCAGTTCCCGGTCCGCTCGCTTGCCTGGGTCGGCCGCATAAACCTGCGCCATGTTGAGCGTGATGCCGACCTCCGGGGCGGCACCGGACGGGACCGCCGCCCGGACGGCGGCGGTGGCCCGCCCGTGGGCCAGCAGGAGGTGGTGGGTGGCGGCGACGGCCTGCTCATCGTCCCGGATGCCGGGCGCGTGCTGGCCCCACCGGTAGCCCATGTTCGCGACGACCCAGGGCTCGTTGATCGTGATGAACCGCTTTACCCGGTCGCCGAGGGCCGCCGCCACCAGGCCGGTGTAGTCGGCGAACAGCTCCGTCGTGTCGCGGGCCACCCAGCCGCCCTTGTCCTGCAGCGCCTGGGGCAGGTCCCAGTGATGCAGCGTGACCATCGGCGTGATCCCGCGCTCCAGCAGCGCGTCGACGAGCCGGCTGTAGTAGGCCAGGCCGGACGGGTTCGCCCCGCCGCGGCCCTCGGCCTGGATGCGCGGCCAGGAGATGGAGAACCGGTAGGAGCCGGCCGACAGCCCGGCAATCACAGCCACATCGCCCGCGGTCCGGTGGTAGCTGTCGCAGGCGATGTCCCCGGTGTCGCCGTGCACGGTCTTCCCGGGCTGGTGGCTGAACGTATCCCACACCGAGGGGCCCTTCCCATCCTCGGCCGGCGCGCCCTCGATCTGGTAGGCCGCCGTGGCCACCCCCCACACGAACCCCGGCGGGAACTGATCCCGCTCCTGGCCGCCCGCTGGACTCATCCGGTCCTCCTGCTCACCCTCGGCCTGCTGCCGGTCGCCGCCGTTGACGCCGCTTACATGCCCTTCTAGCATCACAACTCAAACAGGAGGATGTAACCGCTTACAGGGTGCCCTGGACGCGACCGGGTCGACAATGCCGAGGGGACACGGGCCATCGCGGCGCATCTGGTGACCGCGCACGGGTACCGCAGGCCGGGCTTCGTCGGCGGACCGGCCGACGCGCCCGACGCGGTGGACCGGCTGGCGGCGTTCGCCGCGGCGGTGCGCGGCCACCCGGAATGCACGGTCGACGTGGTCCCGGGCGGCGATTTTTCGGAGGCCAGCGGGCGCACCGCGGCCCGGGTGCTGCTCGGCCGGGAGGCGGTCCCGGAGGCCATCGCCTGCGCGAACGACCAGATGGCAATCCGCGTCATGCGGGAACTGCAGCGATCCGGTATCCGCGTGCCCGGTGACGTCGCCGTGACCGGGTTCGACGACATCTTCCCCGGCCGGGTGGCAGACCCACCGCTCACCACGGTCGCCCAGCCGTTCCGGGAGCTCGGCGCCCGGGCCGCAGGCCGCCTGCTCGAACGGATCGGGGGCAGCGAAGTGGCGCCGCGCGCCGACGTCCTGCCCACCGAGCTGGTCATCCGGCGCAGCTGCGGCTGCCCGGGCAGCCCCGCACCGGCCTCATGAGGCCGGGCCTCACCGGGTCCGCCGCGTCCCCGCTTGCGCGGCGGGCCCGCCCGGTGGTGTTTTGGGCGCGGGTGCCGGGCAGGGATGCCGATAGGGATGCCGATAGGGATGCCGATAGGGGTGCCGATAGGGGTGCCGATAGGGATGCAAGCGTCGGTGCTGGGTCCCGCGCCCAGCCCGATGAGGTGAGACACCCGAC
>JBEKCN010000439.1:0-4619 GCA_050014855.1 Streptosporangiaceae bacterium
CTCAACCGAGCCGGCCAGATCGAGCTGCTGATCGTCGAGTCGGGCATCCGGCGTGACCAGGGCAGCCCCGAAGCCGCCGTGGTCGTGCTTCAGGTACCGGAGCTCACCGACGGGCGGGACCGGCCGTACTCGGCGTCCCTGTTCTACGCCTACGCCGACGCCCTGCTGGAGGCGGGCCGGGCGGAGGAGGCCCTGGACTGGTTCGCGCGGGCCGCCGCCATCGACGCCGACGGCGACACCGACGCGGCGGAGCGGCTTCAGGAACTCCAGGGGATCACGCTGGAAGACCTCGACCCGGACGCGGACGAGCCCGAAGACGACCAGACGGCCCCCGGCTCGCCGTGAGTCATTCGGTAGTCCCACCTTCTCGCAGGCGGCGGGCGTTATCTTCGCCGCTTCCGAAAGGCATACCGCGGCTTCCGAAAGGCATACCGCGGCCGACTTCGGCGTAGTCGCGCAAGCTTACGATGAAGTTGTCCCAGCTGCGGGTGCACATCTCGATGCATTCCAGCTCTGGAGTTAGACCGTGGTGACGGAAATGGAGTTCGGACGCGTCGCCCTCGACCGCGGTGATGCTGAAGGTTGCGTCTTCGGGCTCCCCCGAACGCTGCCCGAATGAACCCACCTCAGCCGGGCCGGGCGGGCTGGGCGGTCTTGTCGAGCCAGTGCAGGATGCCGCTGACGTTGGCTTCGGTCCCGGTGAGCCGCATTAGCTTCTCACCTGCGTCGTCGCCGACGTCCCGCAGGCCCGCATAACGGTCTTTGGTGCGCTCGTGCACCATGGCTACCGCGTGGTCCAGGTCCAGGCCCGCGCTGTGCGCCCGGCGTGTTTCCTCGACCCACACCCGGATCTCCTCCGCGGACCGTTCCAGCGTCTCCTGTACCGAACCGAGCGGTCCGTAGTGGCTGAAGAGCAGGCGCTGCGGCCGAAGCGTGCCGAACAGCCGCAACGACGCCAGCGCCGTGTCCAGGTCGAAGTCCGGCGGGGGAGTGGCGGCCCGCAGGTCGCCGGTCTCCGGCAGGTAGACCCCGGCCGCGTCGCCCACGTAGAGGTCGCCGCTGGCGGAGTCGAGCAGCCCGACGTGGTGCTTGGCGTGGCCAGGCGAGTAGTGGCTGTCCAGCCGGCGGCCACCGCCGAGGTCGACGACGCCGGTCTGCTCCACGGTCTCGATCCGCTCGGTCGGCGTCGGGGCCAGCGTTCCGAACAGGGCATCCAGGGCGTCGCCGTACACCATCCGCGCGCTCGCCATCAGGCGGGACGGATCGGCCAGGTGCCGGGCGCCCTTGGTGTGCACGACCACCCGCGCAGCCGGGAACATCTTCGCGATGTCGCCGACGCCGCCGGCATGGTCGAGGTGGATGTGCGTGACTACCACCGTGGCCAGGTCCTGCGGGCCCACCTCGAGCGAGGCGAGCGCGTCACGGACGACCGGCGCCGAGGGCGCGGTGCCCGTCTCCACCAGGCACGGCCGGTCCGACCGGATGAGGTAGCCGGCGGTGATGCCGCGGTAGCCCGCCATCCGGGTGTCGATCTCGAACACGTCGTGCCCGAGCGCGGTGATACCCGCCGCGGTGTCCGTGCTGCCGTCCTGCGTGCCGCTTGCCTCGTCGCTCATGTACCCATTCTCGCCCAAGGGAAAATTCCTGCTCAGGGGGTCACAAAGGTCCGCATCACGAGCCCGGTGCGCGGCTTGGGGCCGAACGAGGTCGACTTGCGGGGCATCCGCTCGCCGTTCTCCGCCACCGCCCGGACGTCCACGGCGGACACCGGGTTACAGATGACCGCGGTACCGTGCGTCTCCCGGGCCGCCTGCACCGCAGCGGCGGCGTCCCCCGGCACGACGACCACCTCCGGCTCGGCGTCCCGCAGTTTCCAGGCGCCCTGGATCAACAGCTCGCGCAATACCGACGCGGCCAGGCTCCGCCAGCGCGCGGAATGATCCGCGGGCATCACCTCGGCCAGCCGGTCCGGCCGCGGATCGGTCAGCAGGTACTGGTCCGCGCCGTCGGTGAGCAGGAAGGCCGGGCCGTCGCGCCCGGCGTCGGCGAGCAGCTGCACCGCATCGTTCAGGTCATTCGTGACGGGCCGGACGCAGAGTGCGCCCTTGGCCATCTCGGCGGCCCGCGCCGGGGCCAGCCCGGGGACCACCCGGTGGATGGCACCGATCTGTGGCGGGTATGCGGCCGAGTCGACGAGGAACGCCAGGCCGAAGTCCCACGGTCCGCAGCTCTGGCCGTCTCCGCGCTCCCGGTCCTGCATCTTCAGGTAGGCGGCGTAGCGATGATGCCCGTCGGCGATCAGCGCGCTGCGCCCGGCCAGGTCGGCCGAGATCGCCGCGTGCTCGGCCGGGTCGGTCAGCGCCCACACCCGATGCCGGATCCCGTCGTCGGTCACCGCGGACAGGATCGGCTCCCGCGTCGTCGCCGCCTCGTCGACCAGGCGGCTGGCCTGGCTGCCGGGGCCACCGGTGGCCTGGCCGCCGTCCTCGCCCGAGTCGTACAGCAGGAAGATCGGCTCCAGGTTGGCCTGGGTCGTCTCCATCAGCTCGCGCCTGCCCTCCACCGGGCCGGGCATGACGTCCTCGTGCGGCAGCACGCTCGGGGACCCCGCCGGGACCAGCCGCAGCGCACCGATCAGCCCGCGCTGGACGACCTCCCAGCCGCTGCCGGGAGTATTACCGCCGTTGGCGGGCACGCTCTGCTCGTAGGCGTACAGCGCCGGCTCCGGGTCCCGGACCAGCACGCCCGAGGCAAGCCAGCCGTACAGGTCGCGCGCGGCCAGCTGGCTGGTCTCGGGGCCGTGCGGTGATTGCGGGGATCCGGCTCCGGGCAAAATCAGACGAACGACGTTGTGCGGCTCGGACTCCAGGAGTCGCTCCACGGTGCCCGGGCCGATGACGTCATACGGTGGGGAGGTGACGTTCGCGATGCCGCTCACCCGGTCAGAGGCGTAGCGAACCCCCCGGAAGGGCGCCAGCGTCAGGCCATGAGCCCTCGGCGCTGGCCGTTGGTCGGACGAAAGGGTCTGCACACATGTCAGAAGGACCAAATGGTATTCAGGATTCCCGGCCGGGCGGTGCAGGGCCTGATCGTGCTGACGCCACGGGCGCCGACGGCCCGCAGGGTGATCCTTACTCCTGGTATCAGCGCGGCCTGGAACTGCTGAGCCGGGGCAGCCCCGCCGCCGCGGCGCAGATCCTGGAGCGCGCTGCCACCGCCGAGCCGGGCTCACGCAGCGTCCGGGAGGCGCTGGCCCGCGCCCAGTTCGACGCCCGGCGTTACCTGGAGGCGGCGGACAACTTCCGGCTGATTGTCGAGGCCAGCCCGGCCGACGACTACGCCCACTTCGGGCTCGGCCTGTCCCTGGCCCGGTCCGGGGATCCCGCCTCCGCGGCCGAGTACCTGGCCCTGGCCGCCGCCATGCGGCCGGACGTGAAGCACTACACCACCGCCCTGCACCAGGTGCGCGCTACGCTGCACTCCCGGACGAGGGGTGGCCCGTCGGGGCCGTCCAGGCCCAACGGCGACGCCACCGGCGACAAGGAGGACGATTGAGCGAGCAGGCGGCCCAGCCCGACGCGGCCCGGGGCGCCGCGGACGCGCCCAGGGGCAGTACGCAGCCGCTGTGCCACGCTTACGACGTCGCCCTGCTCGACCTCGACGGAGTCGTCTACATCGGCGGTAACGCCATCCCAGGTGCCAGCCAGGCGCTGCGCAAGGCCAGCGAGGAAGGCATGCGGCTCGCCTACGTGACGAACAACGCGTTCCGCACGC
Source organism: Streptosporangiaceae bacterium (assembly GCA_050014855.1). Lineage (GTDB taxonomy): Bacteria > Actinomycetota > Actinomycetes > Streptosporangiales > Streptosporangiaceae > Bog-532. The sequence goes on from JBEKCN010000439.1 coordinate 3,775, forward strand.
CCGCCGCCGTGGCCCAGATCCTCACCGGGTTCGGCATCGTCGTCGCGCCGGAGGACGTCGTCACCTCCGCGCAGGCCGCCGCGCGGCTGCTCGCGCAGAAGCTCCCGGCGGGCTCGGCGGTGCTGGTCGTGGGCGGCATGGGGCTGCGGCTGGCGGTGCGCGAGCGCGGCCTGCGCCCGGTGTCGACCTCGCTGGACAAGCCAGCCGCCGTAGTCCAGGGGTACGCCCCGGGTATCAGCTATCCGCTGCTGGCTGAGGGCGGGCTGGCCGTCGCGGCCGGCGCGCTGTTCGTCGGGACCAACGGCGACAAGACGCTGCCCGGACCGCACGGGCGCCAGCCCGGCAACGGATCGCTGCTGCAGGTGATCGCCTTCGCGACCGGGCAGCAGCCACTGATCGCGGGCAAGCCCGAACCGCCGCTGCACGAGGAGTCGGTGGCCCGCACCGGGGCGCGCCACCCGCTGGTCGTCGGTGACCGCCTCGATACCGACATCGAAGCCGCACAACGCGTGAACGCGGACAGCCTGCTCGTGCTGACCGGGGTGACCGGCCCCGCCGAAGCCATCCTCGCACCCCCGGGCCAGCGGCCTACCTACATCGCCGAGGATCTGTCCGGCCTGGCCGAGCCGCAGCCGGCGGTAACGTCCGGGGGCGACGGCTTCAGCTGCGGCGGCTGGACGGCCCGCTGGGCGGACGGTAACCAGCTCGAGCTGTCCGGCCACGGCACGAAGATCGACGGCCTGCGCGCCCTGTGCGCCGCCGCCTGGTCCCGCGACCGCGGCACCGAGGGGCTCACCGCAGATGGCCTACGGCAGGTCCTGCAGACGCTGTGTTAGCCCGGGGGG
>JBEKCN010000440.1:0-4613 GCA_050014855.1 Streptosporangiaceae bacterium
GACAGATCTCCTCCCGGAGTGCGAGCATGCGTGGGATGGGCGGCGATTCGGCGCGAGGTGACGCGAGATGAGAGGTAGCCGCTGGCCCGCTCGTCCTAGGGAAACGAAATAGGAAATAATAGGGAGTGTCCATGGTTGCCGACGAGTCCTCAATGGTTTCCGACGAATACGGGACGCCGGCGTCCCCACCGCCTAGGGTGCTGGCGAGAACATGGCAGGCGACGTTGTTCCTCGGCGTCCTGACCCTAATCCTCGGTATCGTCGTGAGCTTCCACCCCTCGGGCTCTCTGAACGTGCTCGCGGTCCTGCTCGGCGTCCTCATGATCCTCTCCGGGATCTTCCATCTGATCCGGGTTTTCGATTCGGAGGAAAGCCACCGGGTCTGGCTCGGCATCGCCGGCCTGCTGTTCATCGTCATCGGCGTGGTCTTGATCCGCCATCTGCATCTCACCCTCGCGATCATCGGCCTGGTTATCGGCATCACCTGGATCGTCCAGGGGCTGGCCGCGCTGATCGGGGGGATCTCCGGCGGTGCCCGCGAGGGCAGGGCCTGGTGGATCATCTTCGGGGTGGTGAGCCTGATCGCGGGGATCGTGGTCGCGTCGACCCCCACCTCCTCGCTTAACGTCCTGGCTGTGCTGCTCGGTATCTGGTTCATCATCATGGGCATCTTCGAGATCAGCGGAGGGTTCTTCCTGCGGCACGAGCTCCGCGCCACGCAGACGACGCATGCCTGAACCAGGACAGCAACGCATCCCGGTCCCGCAAGTGAAGAGCCTTGCGTCGGATCGACAGCCCCTTGGCTCCCGGCGGATGGCCTGGCCCGTGCCTGAGGCCGATGTCGTATCGCTGCCCCGCACTTTCGGTGACGCCGTGCGGGCAGAGTTCGGCCGGGCTCTGCGGCCTCCGTACGCGACTCTCAGCACCGTGGCCGCCAACGGCGTCTTCATGAGCGTGGCGTGGTTCCTGCTGCCGAGGACGCTGAAGGACGACGTGTTCACGTTGCACGGCTCGCTGGCCTTCGCGCTGGTTCTCGCCGCCTGGATGTACTCCGATGTGCCGGCCACCAACGTGCTCGCCCCTGACCGGCAGCGGGCGATGGCCGCCATCGATGACCCGGTCCTGCTCCGGCGGCTCTTGTACGCCCAGAACATTGTCCTGTGGATGTTCATCACGCCCGTCTGTTCTGTCATTGCGGTGGTCGACGGCATCTCCGGTCATGATCCGCTGTCGATCCTGTACACGGTCATCTGGATCGGGGTCGTCCCCTTCGGGGCGCTCGGAATAGCGGCGTGGGTGGGCATTCTCTTTCCGTACCACCCGATGCCGCTGCGGTTCCGGTGGGAGCATCGCCGACCGCGATGGCGCATGCTCTGGCGATGGCTGGCGCTTCTGCTCACTCCCTACATCCTGGTGCCCTGGCTGGCCATCGCCCTGATGACCCCTTCGCTCCTGCTGTGGGGCTTCACCTCGGCGCACGGCCTGTCGAGGAAGCTGCCTGACCATGATCTTGGCCTGGGCATCGCACTCGCGTGCGCCGTGGCTATCGTCTGCTCGTTCGCCAGCCATCGGTGGGCCGTGATGATTGCCGAGCGCCGCCGGGCCAAACTCCTCCCGTTCCTAGCCGACCCAACTCGCGGCTGACACACCGTGAACCCCTTTACGAATACGATCTTCGGCTGCTACCGGGCATGGTCAATACCTTCCCCGGTCCACGAAGGCGGCCTGACGGCCTGCGCAGGCCTTACGGCAGGACGTTTGGCCTCTGCACTACTACACATGGTTCTGGAGTGTGGAAGTGCGTTCTAATTCGAACACTGAAAGGAGCTTGCCATGTTTTTCCTTTTGTGGATCCTATGTGCTCTCATTTGGATCGCAATCGCGTTCTGGCCCGCACGTGTTGCTGGTCGAAAGGGTCACAGCTTCATCGGGTACTTCATCTTCAGCTTGTTCTTCTTCCCGGCCGCGCTTATCGTCGCGTACCTCGTGCCACCGAGGGCTGTGGCCGTCAGGTAGTTCTGCGAGTGCTGGGCCAGGACAAACGGCCGCAGCATGCCGAGGGAAGCCGGTGCTGAGTTTGCTGAAATAGCCCTCAGGTTTAGCGGGCCGCTGAGCGCCCTCTGGGCGGGAATGCTGCCGACCCGTCCGGCCCGAAGAACACGAGGTCCTCCCGGCCGGTGTGCTCGCTTTCGCCAGCCGGGCCGGATCGGTCTGATCGAAACCGCCCAGTACGCCCACAGGAGTTAGCTGACAGCCACCAGAGGGTAGGGCATACGGAGCCTGCGGGCCTAGCATGTTTGCCCCGCGCGGCCAACCGCAAGGCACCCGGGAACTTTGGGCACTTTCTGAATGCCTCGATGCTCGCTGACGCCCTGCCGGGGCGGGAGGGCCATTCATGACGTTGACCATGCTGGCCGCGTCGGAAACTGAGGCCTCAACGTTCAACACGGTGCTGGATCACGTAGCCCAGGGGTTCGAGGGCCTGGGTACGCTGATCCTCGTCGTGGGGGTGGTGTGGTCGTTTGTGCTAGCGGTGCTGGCATGGCGCCGGTCCAGGTCTGGGCAGAAGGCCTACACGGCGCTGCGCCAGGCGTTCGGCGGCACCATCCTGCTCGCCCTGGAGATCCTGGTTGCGGCTGACTTGATCAGGACCGTCGCAGTTTCCCCGACGCTGGATAACGTCCTGGTCCTCGGGCTGATCGTGCTGATCAGGACATTCCTCAGCTTCTCCCTGGAGATAGAGATTGAAGGGATGGTGCCGTGGCGGCGGGCACTGGCCAGTGGACTGGGAACTATCAAACAGGCCACCCAGGCCGCGCTCCAATCTGACAAGGACTGAGCGCGCCACCGGGCAACGCCGCGATAAGCCGTCCCGGCATTGCGCCCGAGCCCGGGCTACCGACTGCCGCCTTGGCTTTCAGCGTGCGTTTTCCACCTAGGTGGAAACGGCCAGCAGGTGGTGACAGGTCACCTACCGGAGTGCGAGCCTGCGCTGATGGACAGCGACCGGGCACGAGGCAGACGGTACCGGCTGGTTCTTCGCGGCGAGATGGGTGAACCATTCGCGTTCCTGTTCGAGGGGATGCGGCTGGAGCTGCTGGCGGGCACCACGGTGCTGACCGGCCGCGTGATCGACCAGGCGCACCTGGTCGGGCTCATCCAGCGGACCCAGGAGCTGGGCCTTGAGCTCGTGTCAGTCGGGTCGGCGGACGAGGGGGCACATGATCCCCACACGCCGCGCCCCGGAGGGAACGAAAGGGATCCGAGGGATCGTCCTCTGCCGGTCCTGCCGCCGTTTCCACCTAGGTGAAACGGCGGGCAGGTGATGACGGGCCACCTGCGGTCTCGAAACCATGGGTTCGTGGGAGCCCATGGAGGGCTGCACAGCCAGGCGAAGGGAACTGCGATGGGTGCCGAAAGCGAGCGGGTGGCCGGGTTCGGCCACCTGGAGGATGGGCTGCGGGCGCAGGGTACCGAGTGGTACCGGTGGGGGCCGTATGTCAGTGAGCGGCAGTGGGGCACGGTCCGCGAGGACTACAGCGCCGACGGGAACGCGTGGGACAACCTGCCGCACGATCAGGCGCGGTCCCGGGCCTACCGGTGGGGGGAGGATGGCCTGGCCGGGTTCTGCGATGTTGAGCAGCGGCTGTGCCTGGGTCTGGCCCTGTGGAACGGGAAGGACCCGATCCTGAAGGAGCGCCCGTTCGGGCTGACCGGCCCGCAGGGCAACCACGGCGAGGACGTCAAAGAGTACTGGTGGTACCTGGATGCGCTGCCCAGCCACGCCTGGAACCGGTGGCGTTACCACTACCCGCAGAGCGCGTACCCGTATCAGGACCTGATCGACACCAACGCCCGCCGGAGCCGGTACCAGCCCGAGTACGAACTGCTGGACACCGGCGCGTTCGACGGCGACCGGTACTGGATCACCGAGGTGCACTACGCCAAGGCCAGCCCGGATGACCTGCTGATGGCCATCCAGCTCACCAACGCCGGCCCGGAGGCCGAAACCATCCATGTACTGCCCACCGCCTGGTTCCGCAACACCTGGTCCTGGGATACTGAGGAGACGGAGCCGCGGCCGCGGCTGCGGGCCTCGGGAGACCGGTCCGTCACCATCGACCACCCGTTCCTGGGCACCCTGGAGCTGCTCGCCGCGGCCGGCCCGGACGGTGCCGACCCGCAGCTGCTGTTCTGCGAGAACGAGACCAACTTCGCCGGGCTGTACGGCGGCGAACCGGTCACGCCCTATCCCAAGGACGGCATCAACGACCACGTGATCCACGGCGCGGCCACGGTCAACCCCGTCGGCGCCGGCACCAAGTGCGCGTTCTGGTACCAGGTCACCGTCCCGGCCGGGCAGACCGCCGAGCTGCGGCTGCGGCTCCGGCCGGCCGGCGGCGGGCCGGCCAAGTCGGCGGCCAAGTCGGCGGCCAAGTCGTCGGCCAAGACGCAGGCGGACCCGCTCGGCAAGGACTTCGATCAGGTGATGGCCCAGCGCCGCGCCGAGGCCGACGAGTTCTACACCGAGCTCACACCGGCCGGCGCCAGCGCGGACGAGGCGCTGGTGCTGCGGCAGGCGTCCGCGGGCATGCTGTGGAGCAAGCAGCTGT
>JBEKCN010000441.1:0-8959 GCA_050014855.1 Streptosporangiaceae bacterium
GGCAGCTCCTGTCGTACCCGACCGACCCGGCGACCAGTACGTCAAGCGCCGGCTGGACGAAGGACACGACGCCGGTCGCCGACGTCGCGACCGTGGTCCCGTCCACGTCGAATGGCGGCATCACCAACGGCGGCAAGACCTACACGTTCCACATCAAGTCCGGCGTGGACTGGGACTCGGCTCCCGTCCGGCAGGTGACCGCGGACGACTTCATCCGCGAGTTCAAGGCCTTCTGCAACCCGGTCAGCCCGGTCGGCAACCCCGTGTACTACGAGAGTACGATCGCGGGCCTGACCTCGTACTGCAACGCCGAGACCGCGTACTTCGCGAGCAAGTCGCACCCGCCGACGGCCGCGAACATCGCGAGCTTCCAGAACTCGAACAACATCTCCGGGCTGTCCGCGCCGAACTCGTCGACGCTGCAGATCAACCTGTCCGCGCCCGCCAGCGACTTCCTCTACATGATGGCGATGCCGTTCACCTCGGCCCGCCCGGTGGAGTACGACAGCTACGTGCCGAACAGCTTGCAGCTGGACCAGAACACGCTGTCCGACGGGCCGTACAAGATCACCTCATACCAGCCGGGGAAGTCGATCAGTTTCGCCCGCAACCCGGCCTGGAAGCAGTCAACCGACACCCTGCGGCACGACTACGTCGCGAACGTCGTCCTGACCGAGGGCGTCACGTCCGCCGCAACCCAGCTCGCCGACCTGCAGGCCGGCACCGAGGACCTGACCAACGACACGGCGCTCAACGCGGCGTCGATTCCCGGCCTGCTGGCCAGCAAGCCCGCCAACTTCGCCGTCTGGCCGTGGTCCACCACGCAGCCGTACCTGGTGTTCAACCTGCAGAGCCCCGATGCCAACGGCGCCATGAAGAAGCTGCTCGTCCGGCAGGCGGTCGAGTACGGGCTGAACAAAACGGCCGTGGTCAAGGCCTACGGTGGCCCGGCGGTCTCTCAGGTCATCAACACGGTGATCCCGCCCGGCAACGTCGGCTACGTGAACTACAACCTGTACCCGAACAACAACGGGCAGGGCAACGTGGCCATGTGCGAGGCCGACCTCAAGAAAGCCGGCTATCCGAACGGGATCTCCCTCAACTACGAGTACCAGAACGACTCGTCCAGCACCCGCGCCTTCACCGCCATCCAGGCCAGCCTGAAGGCATGCAACATCAACCTGGTCAGCAAGCCCGAGCCGGGTTCGAGCTTCTTCGTGGACATCGGCAACGCGCCGTCGAACAACAAGGCCGGCACGTGGGACATGGCCCAGGCCCTCTGGATCCCGGACTGGTACGGCAACAACGGCCGGACCATCATCCAGGCCCTGTTCCAGGGACCCAACTGCGTGGTCAACACGGTCAACTACGGCTGCTATGACAACTCGACCGTCAACGGGCTGATCACCAAGGCCGAGGCGGCGACCTCGTCGTCCGCGGCTGGCACTGACTGGCACGCGGCGGACGAGCAGATCATGAAGGACGCCGTGATCGTCCCGATCGAGAGCCAGAACTTCCCGCTCTACGCGAGCAGCCGGGTCAAGGAGGCCGGTGCCAGCACGGCGGTGTTCTCGCCCAACATTGGCGACCCCGACCCGACCCAGGTCTGGCTGTCGAACGGCTGAGGCGGCCAGGTAGCGCTGAGCCGGCCGGGTACGCGATGCGCGTACCCGGCCGGCGCGCTATCAGAACCCGAAGATCCTTACCTTGGCGAGACCGGACATTTAGTGCGACGCTTACCGTGGCGTACGCCGACTCTTAGGCGCGCCGGGGCGGTGGGAGGAACGCAGTGACCCTGCTCGAAGTCAAGGACCTGAACGTCAGCTTCCCGACGGCTGACGGCACGGTCCAAGCCGTCCGGGGGGTGTCGTTTACCGTCGACGCCGGCCGGACGCTGGGCATCGTGGGTGAATCAGGCAGCGGTAAAACCGTGCTCACCCAGACGCTGCTCGGGCTCACGCCGGGCGGCGAAATCAGCGGGACCGCCGACTTTGACGGCACTGACCTGCTGGCCATTGGCGAAGACCAGATGCGCAAGATCCGCGGCGCTCAGATTTCGGTGATTTTCCAGGACCCGCTCACCAGCATGCACCCGCTGTACAAGGTGGGCTGGCAGATCGAAGAGATGATCCGGGCCCACGACAAGTCGGTCAGCAAGGCGGAAGCCAAGGATCGGGCCGTGGAACTGCTCCGGCGGGTCGGTATTCCGCGCGCTGACCAGCGGGTCAACGATTACCCGCACCAGTTCTCCGGCGGCATGCGCCAGCGGGCCATCATCGCTATGGCGCTTTCCCTCTCGCCCAGAATGATCATTGCGGACGAGCCCACGACCGCGCTGGACGCGACGGTGCAGGCCCAGATCCTCGACCTGCTGCAGAAGCTGCAGGAGGAGTCGAATACCGCGCTCATCATGATCACCCACGACATGGGCGTCGTCGCCGACATTGCCGACGACGTCATGGTGATGTACGCGGGCCGGGCCGCCGAGCGGGCCACCAAGCACGATATCTTCTACGCCCCGCATCACCCGTACACCAAGGGCCTGCTGGAGTCGATCCCGAACAGTTCGGCCCGGGCCGGGCGGCTCAAGCCCATCACCGGGCAGCCACCCAGCCTCATCCGGCTCCCGTCTGGCTGCAAGTTCCATCCTCGCTGCGGGTACGTGATGGGCCGCTGCCTGACCGAGGAACCGGATTTGCGCCCGGTCGGCGAGGACGGCTTCCACGCCTCCGCGTGCTGGCTGCCGACGGCCGCGGCCGGCCTGGGCGGCCAGGCGGAGGAGATCCGCATTAAGACGGTGCGGGCCGAACGATCGGAGGCGGCGGCTGAGATTGCCGGCGAGATCGCGTCGGCGCCCGAGTCTCGGGAGAGCGCGATCTGATGAGCGATCCTGGTGCCGAGCGGACCGCGCCGCAGCAGGCGGACGGGCAGACTGCGCCCCGCCCCGAGTCCGACGACGACATCCTGATCCGGGTCGAGAACGTGGTGAAGCACTTCCCGGTCAAGAGCATGGGCTTCACCCGCCGGACCATCGGCCAGGTGCACGCGGTCGACGACGTGTCGCTGACGATTCCCCGGGGCAAGACCGTGGGCCTGGTCGGTGAGACGGGCTGCGGCAAGTCGACGCTGGCTCGCTGCGTGGCCGGCCTGATCCCGGTGACCTCGGGCCGGGTGCTGTTCGAGGGAAACGACATCAGCCGCCTGTCCCGGCGGCAGATGCAGCCCTACCGCCGCGAGATCCAGATGATCTTCCAGGACCCGTACGGCTCGCTCAACCCCCGGCAGCGGGTCGGGTCGATCATCGGCGAGCCGTTCGCCATCCACAAGATGGCCAGCGGCGGCGAGCGTAAGCGCCGGGTCCAGGAACTGATGGAACGGGTCGGGCTCAACCCGGAGCACTACAACCGCTTCCCGGCCGAGTTCTCCGGCGGCCAGCGCCAGCGCATCGGCGTCGCCCGCGCGCTCGCGGTGCGCCCGAAGCTGATCATCTGCGACGAGCCGGTGTCGGCCCTGGACGTGTCGATCCAGGCCCAGGTGCTCAACCTGCTCGCTGACCTGCAGGACGAATTCGGGCTGACGTACCTGTTCATCGCGCACGACCTGGAAGTCGTCCGGCACGTCAGCCATGCGGTCTCCGTCATGTATCTGGGCCGCCTGGCCGAGGCCGGCCCCCAGGACCCCGTGTACGAAACACCGCGCCATCCCTACACCGCCGCGCTGCTTTCCGCGGCGCCGGCCGCTGACCCGAATGCCGCGGCCAGCAGGCAGCGGATCATCCTGGTCGGGGATGTGCCCTCGCCCATCGATCCGCCGCCGGGCTGCCGGTTTCATCCGCGCTGCCCCAAGGCGCAGCAGCGGTGCTCACAGGAGGAGCCGCAATTGGAGGTCAAGGCCGGTGATCCGGTCACGCACGTGACCGCCTGCCATTTCCCGGTCGAGGCCGGCGAGAACCTGGCGGCCGCCGGGAGCCGGGAGTCAGGAATATGAGCGTCACCTCGGTCGCCGTCGAAGTCCGGGGCGCCGAGGGCGCGCCGGAGCAGGCGATCCAGGGCCGCAGCCAGTGGCAGCTCACCTGGCGCCGGCTCCTCAGCGACAAAGTAGCCGTTATCTCTCTCATCGTCATCGTGATCATGGTGGCGCTGGCCATCGCAGCGCCCGCGTTCGCCGCACTTACCGGGCACCCACCCGACACCGCGTACCCGAACACCGGAGAGACCGCGGCTGGCCTGCCCGTCGCTCCGGGCACGAACGGGTTCCTGCTGGGCACCGACGGCTCCGGCCGGGACCTGCTGGTGAGAATCCTCTACGGCGCGCGGATCTCCCTGTTCGTGGGAGTGGTCACCACGCTGATCGCCACGGTCGCCGGCGTCACCGTCGGCATGGTCGCCGGCTACTTCGGCGGGGTGATCGACGCGGTGCTGTCCCGGTTCGTGGACGCGGTGCTCGCCTTCCCCTACGTGGTGCTGGCGCTGGCCCTCGCGGTTGTCCTCGGCCCGAGCCTCAGCGTGATTCTGGGCGTGATCTCGTTCTTCACCTGGGCCGGCATCTCCCGGATTGTCCGTGGCCAGACCCTGTCGATCAAGGAGAAGGAGTACATCGAGGCGGCCTTCATCCCGCAAGCCATCATCTTTGAGTCCACCCTGTCCTATCTGGGCCTGGGCATCCAGCCGCCCACGGCCAGCTGGGGCAACATCCTCGGCGACGCGCAGAGCTTCTACCAGCAGGCCTGGTGGTACGTGGTGTTCCCGGCGGCGGCGCTGCTCATCACCACGCTCGCCTTCAACCTGCTCGGCGACGGTATCCGGGACGCGATGGACCCGCGCACCGAGCGGATCTTCGCGGGGGGCAGGCGGCGCAAGCTCGACCGCGCCCGGCGCAAGGCCGCGAGACGGGGCGACCGGCCGGCCGCATCGGCTCCCGGGGAGGCCTGACCGATGGCGACCGCACGTTTCCTTATCCGCCGGATCCTCACCGGCCTCGTGGTGCTCTGGCTGGTGGCCACCGCGGCGTTCTTCCTGTTCTTCGCCCGGCCGGTTGACACCGTGGCGCATGAGCTGGCCGGCCATGCCGCCACGCCGCAGGTGATCACCGAGGTGATCAGGAACCTCGGCCTGAACCAGCCGATCATGGTGCAGTACTGGCACTTCCTGATCAACCTGGTGCACGGCAATCTCGGCTACTCCTACTTCACCCAGCAGCCCGTCGACTCAGTGCTGAAGGAGGATCTGCCGCCGACCGTCTCTCTCGTCATCGGCGGTGTGATCCTGTGGCTCATTGCCGGGCTCAGCGTGGGCATCATCAGCGCGACCCGGGCCCGCAGCCTGTTCGACCGGTTCTCGTCCGTCGGGGTGCTGGTCGGGATCTCACTGCCCACGTTCGTCATCGGTGAGCTGCTGCTGCTTGTCGTCTTCCTGCCGCTCAACGAGCATGGCTTCCACTGGATCCAGGACGGGTACGCCGGGCCCACGCAGAGCATCAGCGCCTGGGTCGGGCACATGCTCCTGCCCTGGATCACCCTGGCCGCCGTGCAGGCCGCGATCTACACCCGGCTGACCCGTGGGCAGCTGCTTGACGTGCTCGGGGAGGACTACATACGGATGGCCCGGGCCAAGGGCCTGTCCGAACACCGGGTCGTCTTCCGGCACGGCGTGCGGGCGGCTCTGACACCGGTCGTGTCTCAGCTCGGTGTCGACGTAGGCCAGCTGCTCGGCGGGGTCATCGTCGTGGAGACGGTGTTCGGCCTGAACGGCCTGGGCCAGATTTCGGTCGAGGCCATTTACACCGACAACCTGCCGGTCATCGTCGGGTTCGTGATCCTGGCCGCCGCGTTCGTGGTGATCGCCAACATCATCGTGGATCTGCTCTACGCGGTCCTGGACCCCCGCGTCCGCATTTCCTAGTGCTGGCCCGGGGGGCGGCCCCCCGGAACCCCCCGCGACGCCCCGATGGTGGTACCTCGCCGACAGCACCGCCGCTCACCGGGTCTGAAGGCCCGGTTCGCTGGGCGGTCGGGCCTGCGGCCCGTCTGTCCGTAGCCCGCGTGCGGTGGCCGTCGGGACCGGCCACTCACCGGGCCTGAAGGCCCGGTTCGCTGGGCCGGTAGCGAGCGCCTCGCCGTATCCCGCGGTGGTACTTCGCCGACACACTGCGTGGCAGGGGTCAGTAGGTAGTGAGCAGGACGATCACCAGGGCGAGAGCTGGGAGGAGCATCGCGGCGATCGACGGCCAGGCCCAGGAGGTGACCAGCCGCTCATCGGTGGCACCGTGCGCCTGGGGCTGCCCGGCGCGCCGCTCCAGCTGGCGGGCGATGATCACGACCGTGGGCAGGGACATCAGGCGCCTGGCTTCGTCGGGCATGCGCGCCGTGTCGGCTGACCGGGTGATGTGGTCCTGGGCGCGCCGCGAGTAGTTGCGCTTGACCCGGGCGGTCGCGAACAGGGCCCAGCACTCGATCGTCTTCGTGGCGTCCCCGCCGGGGCCTCGCGTGCACTGGATGCGGACCCAGTCACGCACCTCGATCTGCCGGATCGCGCCCCATGGCACCCGCCACTGGCGGACCGGGTTGACCACCCAGAGACCGGCCTCATCGGCGACGACCCGGGGCCGGAACGCGCAGGCGTAGGCCACGCCGGTGATGGTGAGCAGGACGACCGACACTACGGCCGCGAACCCGGGCTGTGCCTCGACGCCAAGATCGATCACGTTGGCCACGCCGAACACCAGCCAGATCCACCAGATGACGACCGGTGCCGTCAGCCGGAACACCTCCCGGCCGCCGTGCGGGGACGCCTGCCGGGCGCGCCAGAACCCGGGCCGGCCCCTGCGGGCCGGGCTGGCGCTGGCGGAGGCCTGGATCGTGGCCCCGAAACCGGGGCTGGGCCTGGGCCTGGTCGTGCCCGTGGGCTGGGGCCGGGCGGCCGGCCCGGCCGGCGAGCCCGCCGACGGCCCGGGCGAGGCGGGCGGGAAAGGCAACGGAACGAGCTCCAGTCAGGGCGGCGGCAAACGGCGGGCGCTAACCGCCCGCGAGCCTGAGCTTAGGCGTTCCCCGTCCTGCGGCCCCGCCCGGCACCTCGACCGTTACCTCTGCTGCTACGTCCGCTGGGCCCATGACGCTGGCCAGCGCCTCGGCGCCACCGCCCCTGCCGGGCAGCGTCTCGTGACCTGGCAGGGGCGGCGGCGTGCCGCCGAACTCTGGGCACAGCGCCTTGTGCGCGCACCATTCGCAGAGCCGGCCAGGCCGCGGCCGCCAATCCCCGGCGTCGGTGGCCCGCTCGATGGCCCGCCACAGCGCCTGCACCTTGCGCTCGGTGGCCAGCAGGTCAGCCTCGTCGGGGGCGTAACGCACGACCTGGCCGTCACCGAGGTACATCAGCTGCAGCAGCCGCGGGATCTGCCCCCGTGCCCGCCACAGCACCAGCGCGTAGAACTTCATCTGGAACAGCGCCCGGGCCTCGAAGTCCTGGGGCGGCGCCTTGCCGGTCTTGTAGTCGACGACCCGGATGTCACCGGCCGGCGCGACGTCGAGGCGGTCGATGTAGCCGCGCAGCCGCAGCCCGGATCCGAGCTCGGCCTCGACGTACAGCTCGCGGTCGGCGGGCTCGAGCCGGCGCGGGTCTTCCAGCCGGAAGTAGCTGTCCAGCGCGGCGGCCGCGTCCCGGATCCACGCCTCCCGCTCGGCCTCGCCCGCGAACAGCGCGGCCAGGCCGGGCTCGGCGGCCAGTAGCCGCTCCCACTCGGGCTGCACCAGCGCGCGGGCCGCATCCAGGGTCCGGGCGGCCGCGGCCAGATCGAAGAGCCGCTCCAGCACCGCGTGCACCAGCGTCCCGCGGGCGGCCGCGGCGCTCGGCGGCTCGGGCAGCTTGTCGATCACCCTGAACCGGTACAGCAGCGGGCAGGTCATGAAATCGGCGGCCCGAGACGGCGACAGCGCAGGCCCGCGCGCCGCTCCGGGGCCCTCTTCCGGAGGGGCCGGGTCGGCGATCTCTACCGCGACGATCTCATCCACGGGGCCGAGCCTAGGGGAGGCCACCGACACTCTGCCGTGTTTTCGCGGCTGGCGCAGGGTGCGCCGCGCGGCGCCGGTTCCCTGCCGGTCCGGCATTTCGGCGGTCGCGCGGCCCGGCCGGGCACGTAGCATCGGTGATGTGGCAGGCATGACGCCCGACAAACCGGGCCCGCCCCCGGCGAAGCCGGGTTCAGGGCTCGTGATCGGGCGTCCCTTCGGCATCCCGGTGATCATTTCCCCGTACTGGTTCCTGATCGCGGGCGTGTTCATCGTCATCTACGCGAACGACCTGGCCGGCACGGTGGCCGGGAGCCTCCGGTACGTCGTGGCCGCCGCCTTCGTGTTGCTGCTCTACCTGTCCGTCCTGGTGCACGAGCTCAGCCACTCGCTGGTCGCCCGTGGCTACGGGCTGCCGGTGCGCCGCATCCTGCTCTGGCCCCTGGGCGGGTTCTCCGAGATCGAGCGGGAGCCGCAGACCCCCGGACGGGAGTTCACCGTCTCCGCGGCCGGGCCGGCGCTCTCGCTGATCCTGGCCGCGGTCGGCTACGGGCTGATGAAGGTCGTACCCGGCGGCACCATCGGCTGGGTCATCGTCAGCGAGCTGCGCTGGGCCAACCTTGTTGTCGGCGGGTTCAACCTGCTCCCGGGCCTGCCCCTGGACGGGGGCCGGATGCTGCGCGCCCTGGTCTGGAAGCTCACCGGCCGGCCAGGCACCGCCACCATCGTCGCCGCGTGGGCAGGCCGGGTACTGGCTGTGGCCATCATCGTGGTACCGGTCACCTACGCGATGGCCAAGGGCGAGAGCGAACACCTGACCAGCGTGCTGTGGCTGGCGTTCATCGCCGGCTTCATGTGGATCGGCGCCGGCCAGTCGATCAAGGCCACCCGGCTGCGGGAGCGGCTCCCCGGTATCCAGGCGCGCCGGCTGGCCCGCAAGGCCATCCCGATCTCGGC
>JBEKCN010000442.1:0-4604 GCA_050014855.1 Streptosporangiaceae bacterium
CTCGCCAAGGAGGTACTTGAGCGGTGGCGGCAGGCCGGGGACGGTCACGAAGGGTAAGCTTGCCGGGCATAGCGGAGCTGCTTCGTACCGCTATGCCCGATTCGGACGTGGCCGCGCACCGTCCGGCGAGCGGCCGGGAGCAGCATACGCATAAGATCACCGTTTACCTGTCCGCCGGCGAGCTGTTCGCCTTGGAGCACGCCCGGCTGGCCCTGCGCCGCTACGGCATCAGCGCCGATCGCGGCCGTCTCGTCCGCGAAGCGATCGCCGTGGTCCTGGCTGACCTCGACGCCCAGGGCGACACGAGCCTCCTCGCCCGGCGGCTCGCGCCGTCATCCTCCAACGAGCCATCCTCCAATAAGACCGAGCCGGACAGCGTGCCCGGCCCCGGCCAGCACGGCGGCGGCGGTGGCGATCACCGCTGACGGGCCGTCACCCCCGCTGCCGGACGCCGGGGGCGTCCCGGCGGCCTTCGCTCCGGGTGACGGCGAGACCCGCGGGACGCCTGGCTTCGAGGTGCACCTCGACGTGTTCGAGGGGCCGTTCGACCTGCTGCTGGGCCTCATCTCCAAGCACAAGCTGGACATCACCGAGGTCGCGCTGTCCCAGGTGACCGACGAGTTCATCAGCTACATCCGGGAGCGGTCCGGCGGCTGGGACCTCGATCAGGTCAGTTACTTCCTCGTCGTCGCGGCGACTCTGCTGGACCTGAAGGCCGCGCGGTTGCTGCCCTCCGGCGAAGTGGAGGACGAGGAGGACCTCGCGCTGCTGGAGGCGCGGGACCTGCTGTTCGCCCGGCTGCTGCAGTACCGCGCCTACAAGGAGGTCGCGGCGGTGTTCGCTGGGCGGATGGCGGCCGCCGCGCGCCGGTTCCCGCGGCGCGTCCCGCTGGAGCCGCGGTTCGCCCAGCTGTTTCCCGAGGTACTGCTCGGCCTGGGGCCGGTAGAATTTGCCCGGATCGCGGCGCGCGTGCTGACCCCCCGGCAGCCGCCGATGGTGTCCACCGATCACATCCACGCCCCGTTCATGAGCGTCCGCGAGCAGGCGCGGCGGCTGGCCGCGCGGCTGCGTGAGCTCCGCCGGGCCAGTTTCCGGCAGCTCACCGCAGACTGCGCGGCGACGTATGAGATCGTGGCCAGCTTCCTGGCCCTGCTCGAGCTGTACCGGGAGGACCGGGTCTCCCTGGAGCAGCTCGCGCCGCTGGGGGACATCTACGTGACCTGGAACGCCGCCCGCGACGCTGGCAGCGACGCGGACGACTACGCGGACGATGACGAGAACGTCGGGGCCGGCGCGGACGAGGACGAGATAACGACATGACAGATACGACAGATATGAACGCAGCTCACGACGATAGCGGCGATGACGGCCCAATCGATGTCGGCACTGGCGATGTCGGCACCGGCCCGGCAAACCTGCCGGACCTGCGGGACCTGCCGGACCTGCCGGACCTGCCGGACCTGCCGGACCTGCCGGACCTGCGTGCCAGCCTGGAGGCCATCCTGCTCGTCGCGGACGAGCCGGTGCCCGCCGTCCTGCTGGCCCAGGTGCTGGAGCGGCCTACCGGGGAAGTTTCCGCGCTGCTCCGTGACACCGCGGCCGCCTACGCCGCCGAGGGCCGCGGCTTCGACCTGCGGGAGATCGCTGGCGGCTGGCGCTTCTACACCCGCGAGGAGTGCGCGCCGGTCGTCGAGCGGTTCATCAGCGAAGGCCAGGAGGTCCGGCTCACCCAGGCGGCGCTGGAGACGCTCTCCGTCGTCGCCTACCGCCAGCCGGTCAGCCGGGCCCGGGTGTCCGCCGTCCGCGGCGTCAACTGCGACGGCGTGATGCGGACGCTGACCCTGCGCGGGCTGGCCGAGGACGCCGGGACTGACCCGGAGACCGGCGCGATCCTGTACCGGACCACCGGCTACTTCCTGGAGCGCCTCGGCCTGGCCAGCCTGGAGGACCTGCCTGACCTTGCCCCGTTCCTGCCGGACAGCGTCGAGGGTGTCGAGGACGGCGCCGACAGCGGGGAGGTGGGCCGTGCACAAGCCCGGCCATAAGCCGCGCAGCCGCGGCGGACCCGGCGGGCCGTCCCGGCCAACCGCAGCGTCCCGCCCGGCGAGCCCGGCGGGCCCGGCGGGTCTCGACGATGATCTGGACGACGACGACTTCGATGATGACTTCGGCGGGGAGCGCGACAGCCTGACCGACGTCCCCGGTGGCGTGCGGCTGCAGAAGGTGCTGGCCGCGGCCGGAGTCGGCAGCCGCCGGCACTGTGAGGAGATGATCGGGGCGGGCCGGGTCGAGGTGGACGGGGAGACGGTGCGCCGGTTCGGCGCCCGGGTCGATCCCGAGCACCAGATCATCCGGGTGGACGGCAAACGGATCCCGTCCCGCCAGGATCTTGTCTACCTGGCCTTCAACAAGCCGCCCGGGGTGCTGACGGCGATGTCCGATCCGCGTGGCAGGCCCACGATCACCGACTTCCTCGGCGACCGGGCCGAACGGCTGTTCCACGTCGGCCGGCTCGACTACGACACCGAGGGCCTGATGCTGCTGACCAACGACGGGGAGCTCGCGCACCGGCTGGCGCACCCCCGGTACGGCGTGCTCAAGACCTACCTGGCCGAGGTACAGGGCCCAGTGCCCAAAGACCTGGGCCGCAAGCTGATGACCGGGATCGAGCTGGACGACGGTGTGGCCATCGCGGACCGGTTCCGGGTGGTGGAACGTTCCGGGCCGCGGGTACTGGTCGAGATCACGCTGCATGAGGGGCGCAAGCGGATCGTGCGCCGGATGCTGACCGAAGCCGGGCATCCGGTCCTGCGGCTGGTCCGCACCGATGTAGGCCCGATCCGGCTCGGCGGCCTCCGGCCAGGCGGCGTCCGCGAGCTCAGCACGAGGGAAATTGGTGAGCTGTACGCCTCGGTAGGCCTATAGCCTTGGGGCGGGCGTCAGCCCGAGCCATGAAGGCCTTGCGGAGGTGGGAACGTGCCGGTCAGAGCGATCCGGGGCGCGGTGCAGGTCGACGCCGACGAGCGTGAGGCAATCCTGGAAGGGACCGCCGATCTCGTCAGCGACGTCATGACGCGTAACGACCTCGGACCAGATGACGTGATCAGCGTCCTGTTCACCGTCACCCCCGACCTGACCGCGGAGTTCCCGGCCCTGGCCGCGCGCAAGATCGGATTTCACGATGTGCCGCTGCTGTGCGCGACCGAGATACCCGTCCCGGGCGCGCTCCCGCGGATCGTCCGGCTCATGATGCACGTGGAGACCGCCCGCGCCCGCAGTGAGATCCAGCACGTGTACCTGCGCGGTGCGGCCGCGCTGCGGCTGGACATCGCGCAGTGACCCCGGGACCCGTCCCGCGACGGGTCGCCGTCATCGGTACCGGCCTGATCGGGACGTCCGCGGCGCTCGCCCTGCGGCGGCTCGGCACCGACGTCCGGCTCTGGGACCGTGACCCGGCCGCCGCCGCGCTCGCGGCCGACCTGGGCGCGGGCCGGGTGCTGAGCAGCCTGGACAGCCTGGAGAGCCCGGCCGACCTGGCGCTGATCGCCGTGCCGCCCGCCGACGTGGCTGCGGTGCTGGGCGCGGCGCAGCGGGCGGATCTGGCCGATTGCTACACCGACGTGGCCAGCGTCAAGGCGCTTCCGCTGGCCCAGGCCCGCGACGCCGGCTGTGACATCTCCCGGTATGTGCCCGGGCATCCGCTGGCGGGCCGGGAGCGGTCCGGTCCCGCCGCCGCCCGCGCCGACCTCTTCCTGGGCCGGGCGTGGGCGCTGTGCCCCGCGGCCGAGACGTCCGCGGAAGCCATGGGAATGGCGACCGCCCTCGTGCGGGCGTGCGGCGCCGAGCTGGTCGTGACCGATGCGGAGACCCACGACCGCTGGGTCGCGCTCGTCTCGCATGCCCCGCACGTGGTCGCCGCGGCGATGGCCGCCCGGCTCGCCCCGGAGTCGGTGCCAGCCGAAGCGCTCAGCCTGGCCGGGCAGGGGCTGCGCGACGCCACCCGGATCGCCGTGGGTGACGTGGACCTGTGGACGCAGATCCTGACCGGAAACGCTGCTCCCGTCACGGCGGTGCTGGCCGATGTGGCCGCCAGCCTCACGGACATCGCCCTGGCCCTGACGGAGATCGCGGAAAACGGATGGCCCGCGCCCCCGGCCTCGAAGGCCGGCCCAGCAGAGGCCAGCTCATCCGAGGCCAGCCAGCACCTGGCGGCCCTTCTCGAGCAGGGGCGCACCGGCGTGGCCCGGATCCCCGGCAAGCACGGCGGCCCGGCTCGCGCGTTCACCGCGGTGCAGGTGGTCATCAGCGACCGGCCCGGGGAACTGGCCCGGCTGTTCACCACGGCCGCGGAGGCCGACGTCAACATCGAGGACGTCGGGATCGAGCATTCACCCGGCCAGCCGGTCGGAGTCGCTGAGCTGTCGGTCCGGCCCGAGTCGGCGGGGACGCTAATTGCGGCCCTAGCGGCCGGCGGATGGCCCGTCCGCCGGTAGCCTTACGGATGTGAGCAATTCAGCGGGCGGTCACGGCGGACCCCACCCGGGAAGATCCGGCGGCGGAATCGTCATCGCCGTCGATGGCCCGTCGGCGTCGGGTAAATCGAG
>JBEKCN010000443.1:0-4601 GCA_050014855.1 Streptosporangiaceae bacterium
CAGGATGGCTTTCCTAGCCAGGCTGCCCGTGTACAGGACGCCGCCCGGCCCGAGGCCGGCCACGTAACGGCCGTCAGGGGAGACGGCCACCGTCGTGAGCGGAATCTGCCCGGTCCCCGCCTCGCCGGGCACCGGGGCTCCCTGCGGGGAACTGGCCTGCGCCGCGCCGGACAGCGAACGCACCTGGCCTTGGCCGTCGGCGTAGTAGAAGCTGGCGTGGGCCGGGGCGGAGGGCACGTAGCTGGCGTAGGAGCCGATCTGCTGCGCGGGGCTGCCCGATCCCGGCAGGGTCACCGGGTTTCCGTTGACCTCGAGCTCCACGGACTGGATAGACGGCTCGACTTCCGTCGACCCGGCCAGCGTCCACAGCAGCTGGGCGGACATCTGCCGCAGCGTGCCGGACGTGGCCCCCGCCGCCGTCCCGCCCAGGTTGACGATGGCGGTGGCGCCGTCGAGGGTCAGGTTCAGCAGCCGGGTGCCAGGCGGGAACGCGGTCTGCGCCGCGTCGAGCAGCCAGCCCGACGGCGCAGCCAGCAGCACCTGCAGCAGCTGGGCGATCAGATCCGCCGGGGTGGCCTCCTGGGGCACATAAAGCGGATCGGGGACGAGCACCTGCATCGCGGGATCGAAGAAGTAGACGTTGCGCGGCTGGTACACGTGCTGGAAATCGGCCTCGTTGAGCAGCACGACGCTGGGCAGGCCGGAGATGCGCCAATCCGACCCCTGCTTGACGACGACGAACTTCTCGTTCGCCGGGGCCCGGCCCTGAGCGGAGCTCGCGTACTGCCCGCTGTCCGATACGGTGCCCAGCACCTGGCCGCTGACCTGGACCACGGCCGTGGGGGGCGTGCGGCCGGAATGCGGCGAGCCGCGCTCCGCCCTGATCAGGCCGGGGTTCTGGCTGAAGACGGTGACCGCCCACCCAGGGTGCCAGGATTGACTGGCCAAGGACGTCAGGTACTGGCGGGCGACCGCATGGTCATTGGCGAAGCTGGCGTTGGCGGCCAGGAAGCCCGACACGATCTGTTGCGGGCCCCAGCCGGACCCGGGCCGGACCGGAATCGGCTGCAGGTAGTCCTGGCCGCCGCCCGCACCGCCCTGCGCGACGTTCACCGCCTGGACGTGGCCGCTGGTCGGTACGGTGACGCAGCCGGCCAGGGCCAGGGTGCAGGTGACGATCACCGTAACAAGCCAGGCCACACGTCGCCGCCGGGGCGGTCTACCCACGCGTGCCCACCTCGGTCCCGCCGACCAGGTCGGCGCGATCACGGCCCGCCTGGTCGGGGTCAGCCTGGTCAGGGTCAGCCCGGCCGGGATCAGCCTGGCCGGGGTCAGCCTGGCCGGGGTCAGCCTGGCCGGGGTCAGCCTCGTCGGGGACGGGCTGGCCGAGAGTGGCCTGGTCCAGGGTAGGCAGGTCGCCGCCCAGTCGCAGAGCGCCGGGAACAATCTCACCGATGCTCGGCATGAGGCCCGTGTCGTCCGGGACCAGGGGCAGCGGGGAGCCGACGAGCTTCTGCCCGGCGACGCGCGGGATCGTCAGCCGGAAAACAGAGCCTCTCCCAGGCGAGCCCCAGGCCTGCAGCCATCCGCCGTGCAACTGCGCATCCTCCAGCGCGATGGCCAGGCCGAGCCCGGTGCCCCCGGTGGTGCGGGCCCGGGCCGGGTCGGCGCGCCAGAAGCGGTCGAAGACGAGCTGGTCCTGGCCCGGCTTCAGGCCCACCCCGTGGTCCCGCACGGCGACCGCGATCGCGTCCCGGTCGGCGGCCACGGTGACGATGACGTCGTTGCCCTCGCCGTGCTCGACAGCGTTGACGAGCAGGTTGCGCAGGATGCGCTCGACCCGGCGGCGGTCCGCGTCGGCCAGGCACGGCTCGGCGGGCAGGCGGAACTCGATCCGGCAGCCGCGGCGCTCGGCCAGCTGCTGGGCGTCATCGGCCGCCCGCCGGGCGAGGTCGCTGATGTCGACGGAGTCGGCGTCCAGGGTGGCGGCGTTCGCGTCGTGCCTGCTGATCTCCAGCAGGTCCTCCAGTAGTTCCTGAAAGCGTTCGAGCTGGCCCTGCAGCAGCTCAGCGGAGCGGGCCGAGGACGCGTCGAAGGTGTCCTTGGCCTCGAGCAGCACCTCGGCGGCCATCTTGATCGTGGTCAGCGGGGTCCGCAGCTCGTGCGACACGTCGGAGACGAACTGCCGCTGCAGCTTGGACAGCTCCTCCAGCTCGCGCAGCTTGTCCTGCAGGCTCGCCGCCATCTCGTTGAACGACGTCGCCAGGGCGGCGAGGTCGTCGGCGCCGCGGACCCGCATCCGCTCCTCCAGCCGCCCGGCGGTCAGCCGCTGAGCCGCCTTCGCCGCGTGCCGGACGGGGATGACCACCCAGCGCGTGACCAGCGAGGCAATCAGGGCCAGCAGCACGATCAGCGCCAGCCCGGCCCCGATGAGGGTGCGCTGGACCAGCTGCAGCGTCTGCTGCTCCTGCTGCATCGGGAACAGGTAGTAGAGCTGGTAGTAGTTGCCCAGCGGCGTGCCGACCGCGAGGCCCGGCTCGTTGGCCCGGCTGAGCGTCGACACGATCATCGTGGGCGCGTAGAACATCTTGCTGGCGGCGCCGTGGTCCTGCTCCGACTCAACGCTTTCCGACAGGGCGGCCGGAATGCTCAGGCCCGGCTCGGCGCCGGCCGCGACGCCCTTGATGTAGACCGGCAGGGCGACCCGGCTGGAGCTGACCTCGATCACGACGTCGTAGGTGCTGTTGTTACCGCTGGCGTTCTGCAGCTTCTGGGCGGTCGGGTACAGGAAGCTGTCGGCGAGGGCGGCCGACGACGGAGCCCGGTTGAACCCGGGAGCGCTCTCGGCCATGGTGAGGCCCTGGGACACCTGGGCGGTGGCGGACTTCTCCTTATTCAGCAGCAGCCCGTCGGATATCTGCTGGGTGAGAAAGAAGCCGAGTACCGCTATGACCAGGGTTGACAGAGCGAGCGTGGTGGTCACGACGCGGAGTTGGAGCGACCGGCGCCAGCGGAAGCGCAGGTCTTCGGCGCGTTCCCGCTGCCACTTCCGGGCCGCCTTGAGGAGCCGCTTGGCCCGCCGCGGGAGCCGGCGCCCGACGAGCCGGACGGCCCGCGACTGGCGAACGATCTTGTACATGCCCCGGCGGCGCTTGCGCGCGGGCGCACTTTTAGCCCGGGCCGCGCCACCGGCACCCGGCTCGCCCCGGCCCTTCTTCGTGTCGGCGACTGGACTAGGCGCAGGCATCCCCATCGTCGTTCATCTGGAGCAGCATAAGCCGTTCCTGCCAGTTCAGCCAGGCTTCTCCGGCATAGCGGGCCCGACTCAGGCCGGGCCGGCCTTGTAGCCGACGCCCCGGACCGTCACCACGATCTCCGGCCGCTCCGGGTCCTTTTCGATCTTCGCCCGCAGCCGCTGGACATGCACGTTGACCAGCCTGGTGTCGGCGGCGTGCCGGTACCCCCACACCTGCTCGAGCAGCACCTCACGGGTAAAGACCTGGCGCGGCTTGCGGGCCAGCGCCACGAGGAGGTCGAACTCGAGCGGGGTGAGGTTCAGCGCCTCGCCGCTCCGCTTCACCGAATGCCCGGCCACGTCGATGCTGATGTCGCCGATCTGGAGCATCTCCGGCGCCGGCTCGTCGGTCCGGCGCAGCCGGGCCCGTATCCGCGCCACCAGTTCCTTGGACTTGAACGGCTTGACCAGGTAGTCGTCCGCGCCGGACTCGAGACCCAGCACGACATCGACCGTGTCGGTCTTGGCCGTCAGCATGACGATCGGTATCCCGGACTCGGTCCGAATCTGGCGGCAGACGTCGATCCCGTCGGTCCCCGGCAGCATCAGGTCGAGCAGCACCAGATCCGGCCGGGTATCACGGAAAACGTCCAGCGCCTTGTCGCCGTCGGAAACAAACGTCGGCTCGAAGCCTTCGCCACGGAGCACAATACCGAGCATTTCCGCGAGGGCGGCGTCGTCATCGACGACAAGCACACGTCCTTTCATGGCCCTATAGTTCCACGTGATCGGGCATGGGGAGGCCAGTGTGGGAATGCCGGGGCCCGATAGTCACGGCGGGAGCCTGATTCACCACCTCCGGCGGTGACTGGGAGGCCCGCACACCCGCCCGGCGGGCCGCTCAGCGGCGTTCCCCCGGATCGCACAGACGTGCCAGTATGGTCGGCACCGTATAGGGGGCGACAGTAAGGAAAGCCGACATGGCTGACGAGACGGAGCGGGGGCCTCTGGGCGGTCTACCTGGGGATCGGCCTGTTCATGGTGGCCGAGCACGGTCCCACCGCTCTGATCGTCCCCCACTTCCTGCTCATCGGCATTCTGGTGATCTGCCTGACCTTGTGGTTCTGGACGTCGTTCATCCTGGCCAACCAGATCGCCGTGCTCGAGCGGGCCGGCCCGGCGCGGGCGCTGGCCCGTTCCTGGCGGCTGGTCCGGCACAGTTTCTGGCGCGTGTTCGGCATCACGCTGCTCGCGCAGCTCATCGTCGGCATCGCCAGCGCGATCCTGCAGGTGCCCTTCAGTATCCCGGCCGCCCTGATCACCTCGCATGCCGGGAACCCGCTGCACCCGCCCATCCTGGCCGTCA